>JBILFU010000204.1:0-4049 GCA_044351405.1 Phycisphaerales bacterium | reverse complement strand
GGCTGGGTGTGGGACGGCGGCATCGCCGTGGAGACCGCCGGGGGCTGGGTCGGTTCCGGCTGGCGGAGCTTTCCCGGAGTGAATCCGCCTTGGAACCCCGTGACTGCGCCGGTGGATCCGCTGCCGCGGCTGCTGCGCGGCGAGGGCCCCGCGGTCACCGTGGTGCGCGTGGAGCGCGAGCAGTCGTCGGAGCCGCTCCGAGGGTCCGGCGGCGATCGCCCGTCCTGCGGCACGGGTCGCTTCGGCGCCGACCGATCGACGATCCCCGCGATCTACGTCGGATCGGGGCGCGCACGCGAGGTCGACCTGCCTGCCGCCATCGGAATCCTGCCGCCCGACGAGATGCTGCGCCGCTACCGGGAGCATCGCGAGGCCCAGCTGCGCATGGCGGCGCCCGTCGAGCTTCCCGCGGAGCCGCGACCGGACGACGGTCAGGGACGTGCCGCGACGATCTCCAGCACGGTCGGCGTCACGAGGAAGGCGCCGTCCGGCTCGCCGCGCTCGGCGGAATCGAGCTCGGCGAGGAGCGACTCGAGCCACGCGTCGTCGCCGAGCCCGAGCGCCACGAGCCGCGGCGCGTAGGTGCGCACGAAGCCCGCAGGCCAGTGCCAGAGCGGTTCGTCCGGACACGCCGCACGCGCGATCGGACGCATCGAGGTGACCCGCAGGCCGGCCGCCGCGAGGAGCGCAGGCAGGCGGCGCGCCACGTTCGCGTCGCCGCCGTGCTGCGCGTAGCTCTTCATGGCACGCTCGACGAACTCGGCGGTGCGCGGGCCGTGCGGGCAGAGCGAGTACGTGCGGTAGTCGACGTACTCGTGGAAGACGGCGCTGCCGCCGGGGCGCAGCGCGTCGGCGGCCGCGCGCGCGAGCAATGCGGGGTCGCGCACGAACATCGCCACCCATCGGCACCACACGGCGTCGAAGGCGCCGTGCAGGTCCGCGGGCAGCGGGCCCGACATCAGGTCGAAGGTTCGGATGTCCGCGTCGGGCCGGCCGCGCGCGGTGGCGCGTGCGTGCGCCTGGGCCGCGAATTCGGGCGAGAGCTCGAGCCCCGCGACGTGACCCGTGGGCCCGACCTGGTCGAGGAGCGCCTCCACCGCGACGCCCGGCCCGCACCCAAGGTCAAGGACGCGCGAGCCGAGGCCGATGCCGGCGTTCCGCCAGGCACGCAGCACCTCGCCCGCCCACAGCGCGTGCTGCCGCGCCAGGCGGTCGCGCTCGGCGTCGTGGGTGCCGAGGACGTATTCGTGCGCGGGGCGGGGGGACATCACGCAGCTCAGTCTCCCCGATTTCCGGCATTCGCGGTTGCGCATCCTCGCTTTGATCGTATGATCAAATTGCGAAAGTGCTTCCCGCGATCGGCGCTTCCGCCCCTCATGCCACACTCGGCCCTCCATGCCAGCGCCCGACCCATGGAGGCTGTCGCTCGTGCTGCTCGACCGGGACGAACCGCGTTTCGTGATCGGTGGGCCGGCCTACTCGACTCGCTGGGAGCCGATGCTGTCCCGCAATCCACGTCGACGGGACGGAGCCGGGTTCGCCGGGACGCTTCCCGCGGTCACGTTCGTGGTCGAGCGCCTGCGAAGGATCGTGCGACGGACCCACGACCCGCGCGTGCGCTGGCGGACGGAGCGATTCCGCCAGGAGATCGGGCGGATCGCGCTCGTGCTGGAGGTCGGCGGCCCTCACGGGCATCCGACGCTCTACGCCAAGTGGCTGGTCGATCCGGAATGCGGCGAGCACGGGCGAGTCTGCTTCATCAGCTTCCATCCGAGTGAAAGACCATGGCGACGCGCTACCTGAAATCGACAACCGATGCTCCCGTGCGATGCCTTCGCTGCGGCGGCGAGGGTCTCCTCCGTTCCGAGATCGACGTCCCGGTGCTCGGGCGTACTCCCGCGGGGCGGACGATCCGCGCGGTCGCGGCGGTCGGGCTGCTGACCTGCCCGCGCTGCGGCGATTCCATCGAGGAGCCGGGTTCGTGGGTTGCCCGCGACGCGGCCGTGCATCGCGCGGTCGGATTGCTGACCGCGGCGGAGATCCTCCGCGCGCGGACGGGGCGCGGCTGGAGCCGCAGGGAACTGGCTGACCGGACCGGGATCGGCCCGGCGTCGATCTACCGATGGGAGCGCGGGCAGATCGTGCAGTCGGCCGCGAACGACCGCCTGCTTCGCATGGCCTTCGAAATGCCGCTCAATGCGACCGCGGATGCTCCACCGGCCGCCCGGACTTCCCCCAGGCGCCGAAGCCGCCGGCGAGGCTCTGGACGTTCGTGAAGCCCATCGCGCGGAGCGAGACCGCGGCGAGCGCGCTGCGCGAGCCGCCCGCGCAGTAGAGGACGATCGGCCGGGCGAGCTGGTCCTCCGTCACGGTGCCGCCGAACGCGACCTTCGCGATGTCGCGGTCGAGGATGCCGCGCGGCAGGCCGAGGCTGCCGGGGATATGGCCGCGGGCGCGTTCGTCGGCCTCGCGGATGTCGATGACGAGGAGGTCGGGCGCGTCGTTCGCCGGATCGAGCAGCTCGGCGAGCTCGTCGCAGTCGATCTCCGTGATCGTGCGCTTGGCGTCGTCGACCAGGTCGTTGAACGGGCGGAAGGGCATGCGCGGACTGTAGCGCCCGAAATTGCAGCCGGGCAACACGTTCGGCGATATCGTCCGGCCATGCCCCCCATCCCGCCCCAGCTCGCGAAGGAACTCGACGCCGCGCTCGCGAAGCTCGCCGCCGCGGATCCCGCCGCCGCCGGACCGCTGTGGGGCGCGCTGCACAAGCTCCTCCTGAAGGCGAAGCACGATCCGCAGGCCCTGATGCGAATCGTCGGCGCGCGCGACCTCGCCGAGATGCATCGCGCAGTGGCGCGCGCGAAGGGAGAGGCGGTCGAGGAGCCGGCGGATGCCGGCGGCACGGGCGGGGCGCACGCGGGCGCGGCAGGTGCCGACACCGGTACCCCCGCCGCCCCCGCGATCGACGAAGCCACGCTCAACGAGGCGCTCCGCCTCTTCCGCAAGCGACTCAAGCTGCTGCAGCTCGACGCCGACAGCCGCCTCGGCCACGGGCCGATGTCCGGCACCGGCCAGTTCCGCATCCAGAGCATGGCGCCTCCGCGCGAGTTCCCGATCGCGGTCTGGGACGCGCTCGCGCGCGCCGGCAAGCTGCGCCGCGAGGGCGACGGCTTCTACTCGCTCGTCGAGCAGGCGGGCGGCGCCCACTGGTGACGCGACGCCCACGCCGCGGCCGCGATCGGCACCGGCATGAGCCACGTCATGAAGTCCCACGCGCCGAGCAGGTAGCAGGGCAGGCCGAGCGCGAGCACCGCGATCGAGATGCGCCGCGGCACCGCGCGCCGCTCGAGCAGCACGATCACGGGAAAGAGGAGCCCGTACGCGCCGAGCCACGCCAGGTACAGCGGTTCGCCGGGACGCAGGCGCGCATCGGTCGTGAAGAGGAACGCGGGCGTCGCCAGGACGACGGCGGCCGCGACCAGCGCGCCGGTGGCGGCCGCAGGGATGCGCACCGAGGGCGACGCGACCAGCAGCTCGCGCAGGTGCACCGCGACGGTGAAGAGGAGCTGGACGCCCCAGAGAACGAGCAGTGCCGGCCCGACGCGCGGGCCGCCCGTCTCCGGGTCGAAGAACGACGCGACCAGGAGGAGCATCGCGCCGAAGGCCAGCCCGAACGTCGCGAACGCGATGCGCGGGCTCGGCGCCTGCTGCGCGGCGCGGTGGAATGTGAGGTCGAGGTACGGAGAGAGCAGGAAGCCGGCAGCGATCGTCGGGAACGCGAAGGCGAGCGAGAGCGGCTCGAGGAGCGGGCCGGGCGGCAGGGTGGCGGCGCCGTGCGCGGCGAGCGTCGCGGCGGCGTCGGTGGCCCGCTCGGTACCGCCCGGGAGCAGCACCACGAGGCCGGAGAGCAGCGTGACCGCGGTGCCCGCCGTGCACCAGAACGCGTCGCCGCGCAGGGCCAGGAAGAGCGCTCCGGCGAGCAGGGCGAGCGGTGCCGCGGTCGCGAGGACCGTGCGCATCGCGCCGGCCGCGTCAGCCGCGCCCAGCCC
>JBILFU010000203.1:0-4054 GCA_044351405.1 Phycisphaerales bacterium | reverse complement strand
ACATCGAGCTGGCGATGAACACCAAGACCAACCGCGCCGAGGTCACCTTCGACAAGGAGGTGAAGGACTTCCCGCCGGCGAGGTTCCGCGAGCTGAGCGCCGGCACGCGGGCGCTGGCGGAGCAGGGAGGCTTCCTCACGGCGGCCGAGTTCCCCACCGGCACCTCCGTCACCATCGAGCTCGACGGCAAGTACCAGCGGGGGCGCGGCTCCGTCGACGAGTTCCTCGAGCTGACCGCGATCGCGAACCCGCACGCGCGGATCGTCTTCGTGCCGCCGTCGCGCGTCACCGAGGACGAGGAGCCCGACGTGCTCGCGACCGCGGAGGCGAGCGCCGCCGCCAGGGCGACCGTCACCACCGAGACCAACGGCGTGGTCGTCTTCCCGCGCGGCGTGCAGGAGCTGCCGCCGGAGACCCGCGAGATCCAGCCGCACCCGAAGGGGATCGAGCTCGGCATCCTGCTGCAGATGCTCAAGGACTACGAGCTCGCCGAGAAGGGCGGCACGCTCTACTCCTTCCTGCAGGAGCGCTTCTGCCGCGTCAGCGCCGCCACCGCGAGCTCCATGTGCGAGGCGATCGGCGTCACCAGCCGTACCAAGGCCGGCGCGATCGAGCCCCCGCAGGCGGAGAGGCTCTACAAGGTCTTCCAGGAGTCGAGGCTCGCGCCGCCGCCGACGGACTGCCTGGCGCCGATCGGCGTGCGCCAGCTGCTCGCGGGAATGCTCAAGGGCGTGCGCGCGGAGTTCTACTCCGCGTCGAGCCGCTCGGCCGAGGTCTACCGCGGCCGGCCGTTCCAGATCGAGGCCGCGATCGCCTTCGGCGGCGAGCTGCCCGCCGACGAGCCCGCGCGCGTCATCCGCTTCGCGAACCGCGTCCCGCTCCTCTTCCAGCAGAGCGCGTGCTCGAGCTTCAAGGCCGTCACCGAGACCGCGTGGAAGAACTACAGCCTGCAGCAGCCGCGCGGCGGCCTGCCGGTGGGGCCGCTCGTGATCATGATCCACATGGCGTCGGTGTGGGTGCCGTTCACCAGCGAGAGCAAGGAGGCGATCGCCGACTACGACGAGATCCGCAAGGAGATGAAGCTCGCGCTCATGGAGTGCGGGCGCAAGCTCGGCACCTACCTGCGCAAGCGCCAGAGGATGCGCCGCGAGGGCGAGCGCCGCGACGTCTTCGAGCGCTACATCGGGGAGATCGCCAAGGCGATCAACGACATCACCGGCGAGGACGCAAGGAAGGTCTACGACGCGCTTCTGAAGCAGGCGAAGGCGCGTACCGCGGTCGCGGACCAGGTGCTCGACGAGGACGGCAAGGTCGTGAAGGACGAGCCGCTCGACGAGGACGGCGTCATCGTGGTGCCGGACGCCATCGCGCCCGCGGCGGGCGGCGGCGTGCCTGCCACCGCTCCGGCCGAGCCCGCGCGCACCGAGCGGCCCTCGAAGTCCCGCGGGAAGTCCCCGAAGGCCGCGAAGCCGCCGAAGGCCGCGAAGCCCGACGCGGCGCGCGAGGAACTGCGCGCCCGCGCCGCCAAGGCCGCGGCCAAGGGCGCGCGCGGCAAGGGCTCCGACGGCCCCCGCCTCTTCTGACCAACCACGCACGGAAAGCGAGCACGAACCACCATGGCAAAGGGCAAGCAACCCGCCGGCGCACGGCGCAGCCTCAAGGAGCGCGACGCGGCGACCACCAAGAAGATCGTCGACCTCGTCTCGGGGGTCGCGCGGCACGCGCTCTCGGGCAAGGAGCCGAGGCTCGAGATCCCGACGCGTACCAAGAGCAACACGGTCTGGAACAAGAAGCGCGGCATCCTCGAGATGGGCGACGGCACGGCCGAGCGCCCGCTCTTCGACCTGAAGACCGCCAAGCAGTTCATGCAGACGATGCTGCACTCGTCGACGATCAAGGACCTGATCGCCGCGCAGAAGACGAGCAGCCTCCGCGGCGTCTTCTACAAGGCGAAGCACACCGTCGCCGGCACGAAGGAGAACACCTTCGACACGCAGGACGAGAGCGACCCGATCCTCGAGGACCTCGAGGTCGCGCTCGGCGCGCTGCGCGAGGAACTCCACGTCTTCGCGGAGAACCGCGGCTCGATGGTCGGCAACATCACCATCGTCGACAAGGGCGACGAGATCGACTGCCGGCGCATGGGCTCGGGCGGCTACGCGCTGCCCTCGATCGTCGAGCCGGACGTGATCCAGTTCAAGAAGTGCGAGGCGAAGTTCGTCCTGCACGTCGAGAAGGGCACGGTGTGGAACCGCTTCAACGAGGACCGGTTCTGGGAGAAGAACAACTGCATCCTCACGCACGGCGCGGGCCAGCCGCCGCGGGGCTGCCGGCGCCTGCTGCAGCGCCTGAACCAGGAGCTCGGGCTGCCGATCATCTGCGTCCTGGACAACGACCCCTGGGGCCACTACATCTACAGCGTCATCAAGCAGGGCTCGATCTCGCTGGCGTTCGAGAGCAGCCGCCTGGCGATCCCGGAGGCGAAGTTCCTCGGCATCCGCGCGAAGGACTTCAAGGAGTGCGGCCTCGACGACGCGGTGAAGATCGACCTCACGGAGAACGACATCAAGCGCGCGAAGGAGATCGCCGCCTACCCGTGGTTCGCGGGGCACAAGGGCTGGCAGAGGGAGATCGACGCGCTGCTCGCCAACGGCTTCAAGATGGAGGTCGAGTCGCTGATCACGAAGGACATCTCCTACGTGAGCGAGACCTACGTCCCGGAGCGCCTCAGGCGGAAGGACTGGCTGGAGTGACCCCGGCGGGCGCCTCCGCCCCCGGCAGCGCGATCCGGAAGAGCGCGCCGCCCTCGGGCGCGGCCATCGCCTGAACGCTGCCGCCGTGGGCCTCGACGATGCGCCGCGTGGTCGCGAGCCCCAGGCCGTTGCCGCCCGGCTTCGTGGTGCGGTAGGGCTCGAACACCGCCTCGAGGTCCTGCTCCGGTATGCCGGGCCCGGTGTCGGACACGTCGATGGCGGCGGCGGGCGCGCCGCGGTGGGCGCGAGGCTCGCCGTGGAAGACCGAGAGCACGAGCGTCCTCGGGCGGTCCGCGGGCAGGTCCTGCATCGCCTGCACGGCATTGAGGAGCAGGTTGAGGATCGCCTGCTTCAGGAGCGCGGGGTCGACCGAGGCGGCCACCGGTTCGCCGTCCGCCCGGACCACGAATCGCACGCCCGCCTGCTCGGCCTGCGGCATGAAGAAGTCGGCGATCTCGGCCGCGACCTCCCGCAGGTCGCACGCGCGGCGGTCGAGCTGCAGGCGCCCGGCGTAGCGCAGGAAGTCCGAGAGGATGTCGCGGAGCCGGGCAGCCTCGCGTGCCAGCGTGTCGACGCGGCGGGTCATCGTCGCGCGCTCGGACTCCGCGAGCGGCGAGTCGAGGATCTCCTCGCGGAGGAGCTGGGCGTTGAGCGCCACGGTCGAGAGCGGGTTCTTGATCTCGTGCGCCAGGCCCCTCGTCATCGAGGCGATCTCGGCGTTGCGCGCGGCCTCGGCGGCGTGGCGCTCGGCGGCGGCCACGCGCCGGCGCAGCGACAGGAAGGTCCAGAGCCCCAGTCCGGCGAGCGCGATCCCGGTTGCCGCCAGTGCGACGCCCGCGCCGAGGGCGGCGCCCCCCGAGGACGCCACCGCCGGCGGGCACGGCACGGCCGCCGCCGGGTGCGCCACGATCATGAGGGTTTGGTTCACGTGGCCGCCGATCGGCACGCGGTCAGGCGCCGCTGCCGGCCGCGGGCACGCGCGTCAGCGAACGCGCCTTGGTGGCCGCCCAGCCCTTGGCGCCCTGGTTCGCCGAGTAGACGACCATCTCGCCGTCGTTGAGCGTCCGGAAGCCGCTCTCCTGCTCGATCACGGAGAAGTGGACGAAGATGTCCTGGCCTTCCGGCCCGACGATGAATCCGAATCCCTTGCGGGGGTCGAACCACTTGACCTGCCCTTCGACGTTCTCGAGTGCTTGTGCCATTGTTCCGGGCTCCGACTGGCGGGTGTCCCCGCTCCTACCGACGCAGGGTTGATTCGTTCCGTGAGGCGTGGACCCTGCAAGACCCGGGTCGCGTCGTAT
>JBILFU010000024.1:0-14126 GCA_044351405.1 Phycisphaerales bacterium | reverse complement strand
GACGGCGACGAGACGTTCGCGGCGTTCCCGCAGGCCGGCTCCTCGCGCGGGCCCGCGCCGTGGTCGAGCCCGATGGGCATCGCGCTCCTCGTGGGCCTGGGAGTCAGCCTCGCCGCCAACGCGGCGATGGCGCTCCTCCTCCTGGTGCGGCGCTGAACCGGTACGGCGCTGAACGCCCGCGCGACCTCAGCGCACCTCGACGACCATCTCGATCTCGACGCTCGCGCCGAGGGGCAGCGCGTTGGTCCCGACCGCCGCCCGTGCATGGCGCCCGGCCTCGCCGAACAGCTGCTGAAGGAGTTCGCTGCCGCCGTTGGCCACCTTCGGCTGCTCCGTCCATCCGTCGTCCGACTGGACGAAGGCCCCGACCCGCACGACGCGCACCACCCGCGAGAAGTCGCCGCCGACCTGGTCGCCGAGGACCGCCAGGCCGTTGAGCACGCACTGACGGGCCGCGGCGACGGCCTGCTCCATGGAGCAGACCGAGGGCACGGGCCCGGTGGCGAGCAGGCTGCCGTCCTTCATGGGGAGCTGCCCGGAGATGAACACCAGGTTGCCGGACCGGACGGCGGGCACGTAGGCGGCCACCGGCCGCGGAGCGGCGGGAAGCGAAAGCCCGAGGGCTGCGAGGCTTGCGTGAATGTCCATGCGCCGGATCCTAGGGACGGGCCCGCGCGGATGCGTTATCGGCAAATGCCTTGGCGCGGAATTTCGCAATCCGGGCGCCGCCATGCGGCCACGCCGTGCCGGACTTGCGTAGTCTCCTCGTGGGGCTCGACCCCGACATCTCGACGCGTGGCGAACACAGCCACCAGCACTCCTCGCCTGACCGTGCGGCATCTCCTGACCGGGCTTCCCGGATCGGACCATGAACTGATGCCATGACTGCGCCGCACCCGAGGGTTGCCGAACCCGGCCACCGCCCCCTTCACGGGCACGCCCGGCGTTCGGCGGCTGGCCGCAGTCCCGCGCACTTCACCACCCGCCCGTGACGGTGCCCTCCGCACCGGGACGCGACCGTCCCGATGCCCAGGAGCGCCGCGTGGGGCCCCGCTTCACGGGGCTGCTGCGCCGTCGGACCGCAACCGCATCGCACTCTTTCACTCGCTACGTAAGGCTTCAGGAGAACCAGTCATCATGAAGAAGCGTGCATTCACCCTGGTCGAACTGCTGGTCGTCATCGCGATCATCGCGCTGCTCATCGGCCTGCTGCTGCCAGCCCTGGCGAAGGCCCAGCAGACGGCCAAGACCGTCAAGGACTCGAGCCAGATGAAGCAGATCCACACCGCCATGGTCGGCAAGGCCAACGAGACCAAGGGCGGCAAGCTGCCGACCCCCGGGCTCATCAATCGGCGGGCCGTCGGCTCGCAGCAGATCCCCGGCGAGGGCGAGGAAGACTTCGCCAAGAACCGCACGCCGTTCCTCTACTCCGCCTGCGTGGCGCAGCAGCTCTTCAACACGGACATCCTGGTGGGCCCGACCGAGGTCAACCAGGTGGTGCGCGTGTGGGCCAACTACAACTACGCCGCCTACAACCCCGCCCAGGACACCTACTGGGACGGCGACGTGGGCAACGGCGCGACCGCCCCGGGAACGCTGCCGCAGACCGTGTTCCGCACGGTGATCCAGGCGGTGCCCGGCAGCGACGAGTGCCACGCCTCCTACGGGCACCTGATGCTCGTGGGCCTGCGCAAGAAGCAGCAGTGGCGCAACAACCTGGACTCCGGCCGCCCGCACCTCGCCACCCGCGGCTGCAGGAACGGACTCATCACCGGCGACGAGTACACCTTCAGCCCCACGCTCCGGCTGCACGGCTCCCCCCGTTCCTGGGAGGGCAACGTCTGCTTCGCCGACACCCACATGGAGTTCTCGGAGACGTTCCGTCCGGACGGCGTGATGTTCGAGTGCGGCCCGACCAACCTCACGAAGGACAACATGTTCGCCTGCGCCGCGACCACCGACAACAAGGAGTTCGACGGCCAGGGCTGCCTCGACGTGCCCCCGACCGGCGGCGCGCCCGGTCCGTGGTCGGGCGGCGACTCGATGATCGCCATCCACCCCTCCACCACCTCCGCCAACGGCCTCCTGGCCATCCCGCAGTGGGACCGCCGCGACAACCAGTGATCGTGAACAACGGCATCAATCGAAGGACACAGCGACCCATGAACCGAAACAACAAGAACAGGGGCTTCACCCTCGTCGAGCTGCTGGTCGTGATGGCGATCATCGCGCTGCTGCTCGGACTCCTCCTGCCCGCACTCGCCAAGGCCCGCGCCACGGCGCGCCAGGTCAAGGACGCCACGCAGATCAAGCAGGCGCACGCCGGCCTGCTGTCGGCCGGCGCGGACAACGGCGGCACGACGCCGCTGCCCGGCACCATCAACCACCTCGGGACCATCCCGGGGCGGCACACGGGCGCCGACTCCGCCAGGCTCGGGGCGGGCGGCGACGAGCGCCAGAACAACCACGCCAACCTCTGGGGCGCCATGATCGGCCGCGGCTTCGTCACCGCGCAGATCCTGGTCTCCCCCGCCGAGGTCAGCGGCGCGGTCACGCCGTGCACCAGCTACAACCTGAACCGCATCAACCCGGCGGTCGACTGCTACTGGGATCCGATCGACGCCCCGGGCGCGGGCTCGGGAACCGTCCCGACGCCGCTCACCGGCTTCCGCACGGACCTCGCGGGCACCTGCAACACCTCCTATGCGTGCATGCCCATCGACCCGACCAACCGTCGCGGCCGGGAGTGGCGCAACTCCGGCAACTCGCAGTTCGCCATCATGGGCAACCGCGGCGTGCGCGGCGGGCAGCTCGACACGGAGAACCTGACCGGCTCGGTGTCCCTGCGCATCCACGGCGGCGACAAGGAGTGGGACGGCAACCTCTGCTTCAACGACAACCACGTCGAGCTGTCGCGCACCTTCTACCCCACCAACCTGTCGGAGCTCGACAACGCCCCGCAGGGCGGCGGGCCGCAGAACCAGCCGGGCAACGCCCCCGGCAAGTTCCTCGACAACCTGTTCAAGAACGACGCCGGCACCAGCTGGCCGGCCTCGAACCGGTTCTCCGACGTGTTCCTCGCCATCCAGAACCGCTCCACCAACCCGAGCCAGTCGTTCGGCAAGGTGACGATCCAGCAGTTCGACGGCGCGGAAGGCAACAACACCTGCGTCTGGGACTGAACCTCCCCGATCGATCGCATCTTCCGCCGCGGCCGGCCCCGTGCCGGCCGCGGCGCGTTTTGCCGCACGGATATCCTCGTCCGGGATGACCAGGGCCCGTCCAACGCGGTTTCGGTGCCGGGCCGCGCTGACGGCCGCGCTCCTCGCCCTTGCGGGACTGCCGCCCGTCGCCGGCGACCCCCCCGCCGTGCCCGCATGGCGCCAGGCGTCGCGGATCGCCGTCGTCACCGTCCACGGCGAGATCGACCGCGTGACCGCAGCCAGCCTGGAGCGGAGGGTCTCGGAGGCGGCGGCGTCCGGCGCGAACGCGGCGGTGCTGGACCTGGACACCCCGGGAGGCGACGTCGCCGCCACGCTGGGCGCGTGCCGCTGGATCAAGGAGGAGGCACCCATCCCGGTGTGGGCCTGGGTGCACCCCCAGGCGTACAGCGCGGGCACCATCATCGCCCTCGCCTGCCGCGGCATCCTCGTGTCGCCGGGGGCGGCGTTCGGCGACGCGGCGCCCATCGCCGCGCTGCCGGGCCTCGGACTGCAGCCGCTTCCCGCCGCCGAACGCGCCAAGATCGAGGCGCCCGTCCTCGCAGAGGTGGTCGACAGCGCCCGCCGGCGCGGCAGCGACGAGCTGCTCGCGCGGTGCTTCGTGTCCGCGCCGGAGGAGGCGTGGCTCCTGGAGCGCGACGACGGCGCGGAGCGCATCCTCGTCTCGCGCGCGGAGTACCGCGACGCGTTCGGCGCCGATCCGCCCGACCTGCGCGGCACGGCGGCCGCCCCCGCATCGTTCGAGGCGGGGGCGCCCGTCGTGCCCTTCGCCGACCTTGCGCTGCGCGGCGGCGAGGACGCGGCAGCCGGCGGCGCGGACGCCTCCGCGGACGGCCCGCCCGCGCCGCGGCGCGCCCGCCTGGCGGCAGGCGACGGCGCGCGCTGGCGGCTGGTCACGCAGGTGGACGGCGCGCGGGAGCTCCTGGTGCTGCGCGAGCCCGAGGCGCTCGGCGCGGGCGCGGCGCTCGCCTCCGTGGCGGACGACGCGGCGCTCCGCGCATGGTTCGGGGCGACCGCGTCGGAGCGGCTCGACGAGCACTGGGGTGACGCGCTGGTGCGCTTCCTGACCAGCTGGCCGGTGCGGCTGGTGCTCGTCGCGGTGGTGCTCTGCGGCTTCCTGGTCGAGTTCGCGCTCCCGGGGTTCGGCTGGTTCGGCGGCGCGGCGACGGTGGCGCTGGTGCTGCTCCTCGGCAGCCCCGCGCTCGCGGGAATCGCCGACTGGTGGCCGCTGCTCCTCGTGGCGCTCGGCGCGGCCCTGGTGGCGATCGAGGTGTTCGTCATCCCGGGCACGGGGATCGTGGGCTTCCTGGGCGCCGGCTGCGCGCTGGTGGGGCTGGTGGCGGGACTGGTCGACGCGCCGCTCGGCACCGCGCAGGGGCGGAGCGACCTGGCGGCGGCGATCGGCATCGTCGCGGGCGGCGGCATTCTCGCCGCGATCGGCACGTGGGCGGTGCTCAAGGCGCTGCCGCGGACGGCCGTGGGCCACGAGGCGATCCTCTCCGCGGCCGTCGGCGGCACGTCCGCCCCGGGTACCGCGGCGCACGAACGGGTCGCCCCGGGCACGGTGGGGCGCGCCTCGACGCCGCTCAGGCCGTCCGGCAAGGTGGAGATCGGCGGCACGCTGCACGAGGCCGTCGCGGTCGGCGGCATGGTGGAGCCCGGCCAGCGGGTCGTGGTGGTGCGCTCCACCGCCTACGCTCTCGAGGTGGAGGCACGGCACTCATGACCGACACCATCGTGATGCTGGCGGATGCCGCGCAGGCCGGCGGGCATGGGTGGGTGATCGCGGGCTTCGCGCTCCTTGCCGCGGCGCTCGTGATCGGCTTCGTCGAGCTCTTCGTGCCCACCGCCGGGCTGCTTGCGGTGGCGACCGGCGCGTGCGCGGTCGCGTCCGTGGTCTGCTTCTTCATGCACGGCGCCACCTGGGGCTTCGCGGCGCTGCTTGCGTACGCGGCCGGCGCGCCGGTCGCCGTGGTCGTCGGGCTCAGGGTGTGGACCCGGTCGCCCATCGCGCGGCGCATGGCGCTCGGCGAGGCGTCGGAGATCCGCGGCGACGGCGCGTCCGCGCCGCGGGTGGCCGTGGGCGCGGAGGGCATCGCGGCGACGCCGCTGCGGCCGGTGGGCTTCGTCCGGTTCGGGGACGTGCGCGTCGAGGCGACGGCGGAGTTCGGCATGATCGACCCGGGCACGCGCGTCACAGTGACGGAGTCCTCCGCGGCGGGGGTGCGGGTGCGGGCCGGCGGGTAGGATCCGCGCCCATGATTCACGGTTTCCCCAACGCGGGCGCGGGGCTCCTCGCGCAGTCAGCCCAGACCGGGGCGGTGGTCTTCTGGGTGATCCTCGCGATCGCCGGCCTGGTCGGCTTCGTGGTGCTGGTGGTCATCAGCCAGTACATCCAGCTCGCCGTGCAGGCGTGGCTCTCGGGGGCGCCGGTGAGCCTGATCAAGCTCGTGATGATGCGCCTTCGGAAGGTGCACCCGTCCGAGATCGTCTTCAACCGCATCAGCGCCAAGAAGGCGGGACTCGAGATCGACAGCGACCAGCTGGAGAGCCACTACCTGGCGGGCGGCAACATCGAGCGCGTGGTGCGCGCGATGATCGCCGCCGACAAGGCGAAGATCGAGCTGCCGTGGGACCGCGCCACCGCGATCGACCTGGCCGGCCGCGACATCCTCGACGCCGTGAAGACGAGCGTCGACCCGAAGGTCATCGACTGCCCCAGCGTCCAGAGCGGCCGGCAGACCATCGACGCCGTCGCCAAGGACGGCATCCAGCTGAAGGCGCGCGCCCGCGTCACCGTGCGCACCAACATCGCGCGGCTCGTCGGCGGCGCCACCGAGGAGACGATCATCGCCCGCGTCGGCGAGGGAATCATCTCCACGATCGGCAGCGCCGAGGACCACAAGAGCGTCCTGGAGAACCCGGACAAGATCTCGAAGACCGTGCTCGCGAAGGGCCTCGACAGCGGCACCGCGTTCGAGATCCTCTCGATCGACATCGCGGACATCGACGTCGGCGAGAACATCGGCGCCAACCTGCAGACCGCGCAGGCCGAGGCGGACACCAAGCGCTTCCAGGCGCAGGCCGAGCAGCGGCGCGCGCTGGCCGTCGCGCAGGAGGCCGAGTACCAGGCCGAGGCGCAGAAGAACCGCGCGCTCGTCGTGCTCGCCGAGGCCGAGGTGCCGAAGGCCATCTCCGAGGCGCTGCGCAGCGGCAACTTCGGGCTGATGGACTACTACCGGATGCAGAACATGACGGCCGACACCGGGATGCGCGCCGCCATCGCCAAGCAGCCGGAGCAGGGCTGACGCGCAGCGGCGCGCCCCGCGCATGCCGGTCTTGCGCGTCGTCATGCCGGTGTTCGACGAGGGCCCGACCCTCGCCGAGATCGTGCGGCGCGTGGTGGCGGCGCCGGCGCCGGCCGGGTGGTCGGTGGACCTCGCGATGGTGGACGACGGGAGCAGGCCGGCCGCGGCGCGCATCGCCGCCGAGGTCGCCGGGTCGCACCGCGGGCGCGTCCGGCTCCTGGTGCACCCGCGCAACCGCGGCAAGGGCGCCGCGCTGATGACGGGCTTCGACGACGCGCTCGCGCGAGCGACCGAGGCCGACGCCGTGCTCGTCCAGGACGCGGACCTCGAGTACGACCCGTCCGACTACCCCGCCCTGCTCGCCCCGCTCTCGGACCCGGCCGTCGGAGCGGTCTTCGGCAACCGCTGGGAGCGCGCGCCGCGCGACACCGGGTACCGCCGGCTGCACGCGGCCGCGAACGGGCTCCTCACCTGGGCGAGCAACGCGGCCACCGGCCTGGGCGTGCGCGACATGGAGTGCTGCTACAAGCTGCTGCGCGCGCCGGTGCTCCGCCAGGTACGCCCGTGGCTCGGCGAGGAGCGCTTCGGCATCGAGCCGCAGGTGGCGGCGGCGCTCGCGCGCCTGCGCGTGCGCGTCGCGGAGGTCCCGGTGTCGTACGCGCCGCGCTCCTTCGCGGAAGGCAAGAAGATCCGCTGGACCGACGGCGTCCGCGCGCTCTGGGTGATCGGGCGGGAGCGCGTGCGGCGTGCGCCGGCGGGGGGCGCACGGTGACGTCGCCGGCGCAGGGCTTCGGCGGATTCGTGCGCGGCATGCTCGCGCCCCGGCGCGCCGCCGTGCAGGCTGCCGGGTTCGCGCTGGGACTCGCGCTTGCCGCGTGGGTCGTGAAGGGCGCGATCGACGCGGCGAACGACCCGTCGCGCGCGGGGATCCTGGAGAGCCTGCGCGCCGCGTGGCAGGGCCGGCCGTGGCTCGTCGCGGGCCTCGCGCTCACGACGGCGGCGAGCCTGGTGATCGACGGCGCGCTCTTCTGGCTGGTGCTGCTTCCGGTGCGCCGGCTCGGGTTCATGGAGATCCAGTGGCTGACGTACGTCACCGCCACGAGCAACTTCTTCCCGGTGCGGCTCGGCATCCCGGTGCGGTACGCGTATGCGATGCTCGCGAGCCGGATGACCTTCCTGCAGGCGACGGCGTGGTTCGTCGCGCTGACGCTCGTGATCCTGGTGTCGCTCGCGGCGGTGGTCGCGGCCACCGTGGCGGTGCCGGTGCCGGGGATCGCGTGGGGCGCGGTCGTGCTGGCGGCGCTCGCGGCCGGAGGCTGGGCGCTGCAGCGAGCGGCCGGCATCGGTCCGGTTCGTGCGCGCATGGGCGAGTGGACGCGGATGCTGACGACGCCCGGCACCTACTGGGCGGGCGCGCTGCTCCGGGTCGCCGAGGTGCTGCTGTGGGTGGTCCGCATGTGGTGCGCCGCGGAGATCCTCGGCCTGGGCCTCCCGTTCGCGACGGTCACGGTGCTCGGCGTCGCCGCGATCGCGGTCATGCTCAACCCGCTCGGCAGGATCGGCTTCCGCGAGGCGACCACGGTGATCGTCGCCAACTGGATGGCGGGCGGCGGGATCGACGTCGAGCACGCCGACGCGGGCTTCAAGCAGCTGGCGCTCCTCGAGAGCCTGGGCGAGATGTTCACGACGATACCGATGGGGCTCGTCGCGGTGCCGTTCCTGGCGTCGTGGTACCGGATGCGCCGTCGCGAGCCGGCGGCTCAGCCCGGCGTCACGAGCTGATCGCGCAGGATCCGCCGCAGCCCGTCGTCGATGCGCAGCCAGGCGAGGCGCGCGCGCTCCGCGCGGCTCCCGATCCACGGCGCGCGGCCGCTCGTGCGGTCGACGCGGCCGACCGCCGCGCGCAGGTCCTCCAGCGCGACCGCCGGGCGCCCTGCCGATGCGGCGTGCGCGCGCGCGAGCCAGAGCGCGCACGCGAGGTTCAGCGACGCCGCCTGCAGCCCGTCGACCACCGGCCAGCCGTAGAAGCCGCTGCCCCACGCGCGCCCGCCGAGCACCGTGGCGCGGAGCCAGCGGACGAGGAGCTCCTCGCACGCCTCGCGCTCCGGGCCCGCCGCGTGCGGCGCGGTCGCCTCGACCGCCGCGAACGCCACCGACGGCCAGCGGCCGACCGCGGGCATCGTGCCGCGCCCGCGCGAGAACGCGCGGCTCCGCAGGTACTGGCCGATCGTCGCGCGCAGCCGCCCGAGCCGCGCGAGCTCGCCGACCTTCGGGTCCTCGAGCCGGAAGAACGCCGCCTGGCGGAGCATCGCGAGCTGCGCGCGCGACGCCGGCTCGATCGGGTGGAGCGGGAGCTCCTGCGGCAGCGCGCCCACGAGCGTGCCAAGGAGCTCGCGGAGCCGCGCGCCGCGCACCTTGGCGAAGCTCGCGCGCGCGAGCTGCTGCCCGAGCCACGCCATGCCGTCGGCTCGCACCGCGAGGGGCACGGCCGCATCGCGCAGCCAGCGGTCGACGGCCTCCGCCGCGATCTCGGCCTCGTCCGGCGTCGCCTCGGTGCGGGCATCGAGCAGCGTGCGCGCCGGTCCGAGCTCGTCGACCTCGCCGGCCATCCGGCGGACCTCCGAGAGATGCGCGGGCAGCGCCGCGCCCCTGCTCGCGAGGACGCTCGCGCACGCGAAGCTCACCCCGACGCGCACCTCGCGCGCCCGCGGCGCGAGCGCGAACGGGAACAGCTGGCACGCCACCGGCTTCGCCTCGAAGCCGTGCTCCGCGTGGATCCGGCACCTGCCGTCCGGCTGCAGGAAGACGCACGCGCCGTCCTCGCGCTGGCGCAGCCAGCGCCGGCCGCCGAACTCGACGGTCACCTCTCCCATCTCGCGCTCCCAGCCCTGCGCGCGAAGGCGCTCGAGGTCGAGCGGCCTGAGCTGCA
Source organism: Phycisphaerales bacterium (assembly GCA_044351405.1). Classification (GTDB taxonomy): domain Bacteria; phylum Planctomycetota; class Phycisphaerae; order Phycisphaerales; family SM1A02; genus UBA966. The sequence continues at coordinate 4,668 of JBILFU010000024.1, read as the reverse complement.
CCGTGAAGTCGCGGCAGCAGTCGCCGCAGCCGTGGCAGGAGTAGCGCTGCGAACCGAGCGGCAGGACCGCGAGCGGGATGGTCGTCGCGGCGGCCACGCCTACCACGCGATCCGCTTGTGCTGCACCAGGTACGCGAGCCGGCGGACCGCCTTGCCGCGGTGGCTGAGGGCGTTCTTCTCCTCCGGGGGCAGCTCCGCGCTCGTCATGCCGCGGTCGGCGAGCCAGAGGTGCGGGTCGTATCCGAAGCCGTGCGCGCCGCGCGGATCGTCGACGATCGAGCCCTCGAACTCGCCGCGCGTCTCCACCACGACCGCGCCGTCCGGCGTGGCGACGCACATCGTGCACACGAAGCGCGCGCGCCGGCGGTCGGCGGGGACGCCCCGCATCATGGCGACCAGCTTGGCGTTGTTGCGCGCGTCGCGCTCGGCGCGGGAGCCGTCGGCGCCCGCCCAGTACGCGCTGTGCACGCCGGGCGCGCCCTGCAAGGCATCGACCTCGAGGCCGCTGTCGTCGGCGAGCACCGCCGCGCCGAGCGCCGCCGCGTAGTAGCGCGCCTTGATGCGCGCGTTCTCCTCGAAGGTCGCGCCGGGCTCCTCGGGCTCGGCGGGCGCGGGCCGGCCGAGGTCCGCGATCGAGAGCACCTCGAAGCCGAGCGGGGCGAGCACCGCCCTGATCTCCTCGACCTTGTGCGGGTTGCCGGTGGCGACGACGATCCGCATGGGCGCCTCAGGTCTGCAGCACGCCGGTGCGGAACGCGCCCCCGGCGGGCGCCTGGTACGCGACCTTCAACGCCTCGACGAGCTCCTCGCGCGTGCGCGACGGCTCGATGATGCGGTCCACCCAGCCGCGGCTCGCGGCGTAGCGGATGTCCTGCTGCTCGGAGTAGCTGGCGGTGATCGCGGCCAGGAGCTGCGCGCGCATCGCCTCGTCGACCTTCTCGCCCTTGCGCTCGCGCGCGGCCAGGTCGATCTGCAGGAGCGTGCCCGCCGCCTGCGCCGCGCCCATCACGCTGCACTTGGCGTTCGGCCACGCGAGCGTCAGCAGCGGGTCGAAGGCGCGGCCGCACATCGCGTAGTTGCCGGCGCCGTAGCTGCCGCCCACCACGAGCACGAGCTTCGGCACCACGGAGTTCGCCATCGCGTTCACCATCTTTGCGCCGGCGCGGATGATCCCGCCCTGCTCGCTGTCGCGACCGACCATGAAGCCGTTCGTGTCGTGCACGAAGAGGAGCGGTATCCGCCGCTGGTTGCAGTCCATGATGAAGCGCGCGGCCTTGTCGGCGCTGTCGTCGTAGATGACCGCCGGCATGTTGGTGGCGACCGACGGGCCCGCCTTGCCGCCCGGCATCCTCTTCTGCGTGAGCCGCTTCTGGTTGGCGACGATCCCGACCGGGAACCCGCCGATGCGCGCGTACGCGCACACGAGCGAGCGCCCGTACTCGGCGCGGTACTCGTCCATGCTGCCCGCGTCGACGACGTGGGCGAGGAGCTCGGCCATGTCGTACTGCTGCCCGGGCTCGCCGCGGAAGGCGTCGAGCACCGCGGCCGCGGGCCTCGCGGGGTCGGCCGCGGCGAGGGGCGGCGCGGGCGCGGCCGGCGCGGCACGGTTCGCCTGCAGCAGGCTCCGCAGGCGCGCGATGCACGCCGGGTCGTCCTTCTCGCGGAAGTCGATCGTGCCCGAGATCTGCGCGTGCATCTCGGCGCCGCCGAGGTCGTCGCTCGAGACCTCCTGCCCGATCGCGGCCTTCACCAGCGCGGGCCCGGCGAGGTAGAGCCCGCTGCCCTCGGTCATCAGCAGGGTGTCGCAGAGGACGGGCAGGTAGCCGCCGCCCGCGACGCAGTTGCCCATGATCGCCGCGTACTGGGGGATCCCCGCCGCGCTGAAGACCGCGTTGTTGCGGAAGATGCGGCCGAAGTCGTCGGTGTCGGGGAAGACGTCCTCCTGGAGCGGCAGGAACACGCCCGCGCTGTCCACCAGGTACAGGAGCGGCAGCCGCGCGCGCTCGGCCACGACCTGCGCGCGGATGATCTTCTTGCACGTCATCGGGAAGAACGCGCCCGCCTTCACGGTGGCGTCGTTCGCGATCACCATGCAGAGCCGCCCCTGCACGGTGCCGATGCCGGTGACGACGCCCGCCGCGGGCGCGCCGCCGTACTCCCGGTACATGTTCCAGGCGGCGAAGAGCCCGAGCTCGGTGAAGGCGGTGCCCGGGTCGACGAGCCTCGCGATGCGCTCGCGCGCGGTCAGGCGCCCGTGCCGGTGCTGGCGCTCGATGCCCGACGGCCCGCCTCCCTGCTCGATGCGGGCGGCGTCCGCGATGAACTGCGCGATGGCCCCCTGGAGGCCCTGAGGAGCGGTTTCGGCGGCGGGCGGCATGCTGCGCGGAAGGATAGGAGCCGCACGGGCTGCCGATAACGCCGGAGCCCGCCGAACCCTTGAGCGCGAACGGGGTTCCGCTACACTGCGCGGCTCGAAACCACGCAAGGAAACCACAGAAGCAATGTCGATCTCAGCCACAAAGAAGGCCGCCGTCATCGGCGGCAACCGAACCCATGCCACCGACACCGGCTCGCCGGAGGTCCAGGTGGCCATCCTCAGCGAGCGCATCGGCGCCCTGCAGGAGCACTTCAAGGCCAACCCGAAGGACCACCACGGCCGCCGCGGCCTGCTGTTCATGGTGGGCCGCCGAAACCGCCTGCTCACCTACCTCGCGCGCACCGACCGCGAGCGCTACCAGAACCTGATCAAGCGTCTCGGCCTGCGCAAGTAAGGCGCGCGCCCGGCCGCCCCGCGGGCGGCAGTTGGCATCGCGCAGCCTTCGGCACCCGCCGGATCCCTGCGCCGTGGCTCCTGCCCCCGGTCGGCGGACCGCTGTCGCCTTGGGGGCGACGACGCATCGAAGAGCCAGAAACCCGGAACCACAGAAAGAAAGAGGATTCCACCCATGTCAGAGACCATCAAGCACACCGTCGTCGAGCGCGAGATCGGCGGCCGCACCATGCGCCTCGAGACCGGCAAGGTCGCCAAGCTCGCCAGCGGCGCCGTCGTCACCACCTACGGCGACACCGTCGTCCTGTGCACCGCCGTGCGCGCCAACCCGCGCGCGGGCATCGACTTCTTCCCGCTGACCTGCGACTACCGCGAGCGCACCGCCGCGGCCGGCAAGTACCCGGGCGGCTTCAAGAAGCGCGAGGGCGCGCCGAGCGAGAAGGAGATCCTCACCATGCGGATGATGGATCGCCCGATCCGCCCGCTCTTCCCCGAGGGCTTCATCGACGAGATCCAGCTGCAGTGCATGGTCCTCAGCCATGACGGCCAGAACGACAGCGACGTGATCGCCTGCACCGGCGCGAGCGCCGCGCTGAGCATCACCGACGCGCCCTTCCAGGGCCCGATCGCCACGGTCCGCGTCGGCCGCATCATCACCGAGCAGGGCGCGCAGTTCGTGATCAACCCGACGGTCGCGCAGCTCGACTACAGCGACATCGACCTGGTGCTCTCCGGCCACAAGGACGGCATCAACATGATCGAGGTGGGCGCCGCGGAGGTCGACGAGAAGTCGATGCTCGAGGCCATCCGCTTCGGCTACGACAACGGCGTCAAGCCGATCCTGGAGATGATCGGCGAGCTCCGCACCAAGTGCGGCGCGCCGGCCGCCCAGATGGGCGCGCCCGTCCTCCCCTCCGACGAGGTCATGAAGCTCGTCAAGGAGAAGGCGTACGAGGCGATGAAGGAGGCCCGCCGGATCAACGGCAAGAAGGACCGCAACGCCAAGGTCGACGAGATCAAGAAGTTCGTGCTCGACACGCACTTCGCGATGCCGGCCGGCGACGTCTCCTTCACCGCGTGGCAGGCCGCCGACAAGCGCGCCAAGGAGGCCAAGGAGGCCCTGCGGATCCTCGAGAAGAAGATCACGCACGACCTGGTCTCCAACCACGGCGTCCGGCCGGACGGCCGCTCCAAGGACCAGATCCGCAAGCTCACGATGGACGTCGGCATCCTGCCGCGCACGCACGGCAGCGCTTTCTTCCAGCGCGGCGAGACGCAGTCGATCGTGACCTGCACGCTCGGCACCATCAAGGACGAGCAGATCGTCGACGGCCTGCTGCCGGAGTACGCGAAGAAGTTCTACCTGCACTACAACTTCCCGCCGTTCTGCACCGGCGAGGCCGGCCGCATCACCGGCCCGGGCCGCCGCGAGATCGGCCACGGCGCGCTCGCCGAGCGCAGCCTCCGCGCGATCCTGCCGAACCCCGAGGAGTTCCCCTACACCGTCCGCCTGATCAGCGAGATCACCGAGTCGAACGGCTCGAGCTCGATGGCCAGCGTCTGCGGCGGCTGCCTGGCCCTGATGGACGCGGGCGTGCCGATCAAGGCGACGTGCGCGGGCATCTCGGTCGGCCGCTTCACGAGCACCGACGGCACCGTCGGCCACGTGATCGACATCATCGGCGAGGAGGACTTCTTCGGCGAGATGGACTTCAAGGTGAGCGGCACCCGCGAGGGCATCACCGGCATCCAGCTCGACCTGAAGGCCCGCGGCCTCTCGATCCAGGAGATCGAGACCATCTTCGAGATCGCCCGCAAGGGACGCCACGACATCATCGGCCAGATGGAGGCCGTGATCCCGGCGCCGCGCGCGGACATCTCGAAGTACGCCCCGCGCA
>JBILFU010000202.1:0-4061 GCA_044351405.1 Phycisphaerales bacterium | reverse complement strand
CGATCGGCTCGACGACCGGCCGGTGGCCGACCACGATCAGGCCGTCGCTGCCGTCGTAGAGCTCCCACCAGTTGGGCTCGCCCTCGATCGCCTTCTGGTGCACCTTGACGTGGTCCGGCGTCCGCTCGAGCCCCAGCTTCGGGTCGATGCCGCCGTGCATCACCGTCCATGAGCCGCGCGGATGCCGGACCTCGGCCTGGTCGCACGCCTCGGTGAGGAGCCACGTGGCCTCGCGCATCAGGCCCGCGCGCTGCAGCAGCTCGATCGCCACGCGCTCCGAGCGCGGCAGCAGGTCCACGCTCGCGCCCGACTGCATCCGCACGACCGCACCCAGCAGGCGCAGGTCGTGGTTGCCGCACACGAGGTCGACGCGGTGCCCGCCGGCGCGGCGGTCGAGGATGGCCCGCACCACGCGCCCCGGCTCCGGCCCCTTGGTGAACAGGTCGCCCACGAGCACGAGCCGCGCTCCCGGGAACCATCGGTCGACGAGCTGGACGAGCCGCTCGAACTCCGCGCCGCAGCCGTGCAGGTCACCGACGGCGACCGTCGGTGATCGTGCCGCGGCGCGTCCTGCGGAGCGATCGGTGCCCGTCCTGGGCGACTCCATGCCCGGAGTGTCCCACGGCGCGCTTCGGGAGTCCAGCCCCGCGCGCCTCTTTACAATCACTTCATGCCGATCCGGCTCCTGCCGCGCCAGCTCGTCGACCAGATCGCCGCGGGCGAGGTGGTCGAGCGCCCGGCGAGCGTCGTGAAGGAGCTCGTGGAGAACGCGCTCGACGCCGGCGCCCGGCGGATCGAGGTGGCGGTCGAGGGCGGCGGGGCCGACCGGATCGCCGTGGCGGATGACGGCGGCGGCATCCCGGCGGAGGAGCTGCCCCTGGCGGTCGCCAGCCACGCCACCAGCAAGATCGCCTCCGCGGAGGACCTGGCCGCGATCGGCACCATGGGCTTCCGGGGCGAGGCGCTGGCCTCGATCGCGAGCGTCTCGCGGCTGTCCATCACCAGCCGGACCCCCGGGGAGGATGCCGGAGCGCGCCTGTCCGTGGACGGCGGCGCCGCCGGCGCGGTCGCGCCCGCCGGCTGCCCCTTCGGGACCGCGGTCGAGGTGCGGCAGCTCTTCTTCAACGTGCCGGCGCGGCGCAGGTTCCTGCGCAGCGCCTCCACCGAGCTCGGCCGGGTCGAGGAGATGCTCGAGTCGATCGCCCTCTGCCGGCCCGACGTCGCGTTCCGGCTCACGGCCGACGGCAGGCCCAGGCTCGACCTGCCGGCGGTGCAGGACGCCAGGCGGCGCGCGCTCGGCGTCCTGGGCGAGTCGATCGACGGCGACCTCCTGGAGGTGAGCGCGGACACGGTGCTCGAGGGCGGTGCGCCGATCGCGATCTGGGGACTCGCCGGCCGCCCGGCGCTCGCGCGCGGCTCGGGCCGGGCGCTGCGCTTCTCGCTCAACGGGCGCGCGGTGCTCGACCGCACGCTGGCGCACGCCGTCAAGGAGGCGTACCGCGGGCTGGTCGATCCCGGGCGCACGCCGCTCGCGTTCCTGGCGATCGAGATCGACCCGTCGCTCGTCGACGTCAACGTCCATCCCGCGAAGACCGAGGTGCGCTTCCGCCAGCCGAACTTCGTGCACCAGTGCGTGATGCGCGCGGTGCGCGATGCCCTGCGCGCGGCCGACCTCGTGCCTGCCTTCGAGCTCGGCGGCCACGTGCACGCCGTCGCGGTGCCCGCCGGGAGGGCCTCGTCCTCCTCCGCCGCGCCCGCGGCCCCGCCCGCCGCCCGTTTCGACGCGTTCGCCGCGGAGGCGGTGGCCGCCGCGCGCCCGCCGGTGGTCGAGGTGGCGCCGGTTCCCGCGGCCCCCGGCGCGGACGCGGCCGCGCCCGCGCTGCACGCCAACCGCACGGCGCGCCGCGTCATGCAGGTGCACGGCAGCTACCTGGTCGTCGAGGACGCCGAGGGAATCCTGGTGGTCGACCAGCATGCGCTGCACGAGCGCGCCATGTTCGAGGAGCTGAAGGCGCGCGTCGCGGCCGCGCCGCTCGAGTCGCAGCGGATGCTCGTGCCGCTCGCGGTGGAGGCCGACGCGCGCGCCGCCGAGGCGATCGACGCGGCGGCACCGCTCCTGGCGCGGCTCGGGCTCGACCTCTCGCCGATCGGGCCGCGCTCCGTGGCCGTGAACGCGTACCCGACGTTCCTGTCCTCGCGCGGGGTCGACCCGGGGAGGTTCGTGCCCGAGCTCCTCGCCCGCGTCGCGGACGACGGCGCTGCGGACCTCGAGTCCGCGCTCCACCGCGTGCTCGACATGATGGCGTGCAAGGCGGCGGTGAAGGCGGGCGACCGGCTCTCGCCCGCCGAGATCGAGGCGCTCCTCGACCTGCGCGAGCGGATCGAGCGCGGCACGGCGTGCCCCCACGGGCGCCCGACGGCGCTGCGCATCTCGATGCGCGACCTCGAGCGCAGCTTCGGGAGGTCGTGAGCGTGCCCGCGCGCACCGCCATCACGGACGAGTGGGTTTCGGCCGCCGGCCGCGAGGACACGGTGCCGTTCTCCGTGGAGGCCGCGTGGGGCACGCTGTCGGGAGTGATCGTGCGGCCCGGCAAGCGCCGCGGCTTCCTCGGCCGCGCGGCCCGGCAGGCGCCGGCGGCCCAGGTGGCGTTCGTCGTCCCGCGCTGGCCCGGGCTCGGCGAGGGCGGCCGCGAGTCCCTGCTCGACGACGCGCTGTGCGCCGGGCTCCTCCGCGGCGGCGTGTCGGTGGCGCGGGCGGACGCGGTCGAGTTCGCGGGAGAGCCGGACGTCGCGGGCTGGCTCGACGCCGTGGCCGACGGCTTCGTGGCGGCCACGGCCGACTCGCAGCGGCCGGGGCTCGCCGGCTCTTGGTTCGCGGGCACCGCGGCCGCGCTCCTCTCGAGCAGGATCCCGTCGCTGGGTTTCCTGGTGTGCGCCTGCGCCCCGAGCGCCGAGGTGATGAGCCGCCGGACGCCGGAGAACGAGGACGACCCCGCGTGGGAGTCCTCGCCGCAGCTGCGCCTGGCCGACGCGCTGTCGGCGCTGGCGCCGCTCGAGGCCGTCACGGTGAACGCCCGCCCGTCCCTCTTCGTCCAGGGCGCCGGGGAGGGCCCGATCGGCGCGGATCACCTGGACGCCTGGTGCGCCGCGCTCGCCGCCACCGGCCGCCCCGCCGAGTCCGTGGAGGTCGCCTTCGCCGACGCGCTGCTTGCGCCGGTCGCCGGCCCGGGAGGCGAGGCGCCCGATCCCGACGCGCCGCTCGACCTGCTTGCAGCGGCCGTGGCCGCGTGGACGCGGCGGACCGTCACCCGGCCGGCGGCTCGTCGCGGTCGGTGACGATCTGGTGGAAGACCGTGGCGCCCGTGCGGAGCGCGCGCCGGACGTAGGGCGCGCACAGCCCGCAGCCGGTGCCGCACCGGAACTCGCGCTGCAGCTCCTCGAAGCCTGCCTGCGGGTGGCGCTCGCGCCAGGCGAGCATCGCGGCGAAGGTCGCCTTGTGGCAGATGCAGCGGTCGATGCGCACGCTCAGTCGCCCCCGTAGGCCGAGTCGTCCTCGGACAGGAACCCGTTGCGCGGGTGGTCCGTCACCCACCTGGCGAGCTGGGCGGTGCTGCGCTCTCCCCGGCGCGGCTGGGCGCAGGTGCCGACGTGCCCGTCCAGGTGCGCCACGCACGAGCATCCGCCCCAGTGCCGGAACGCCTGCGTGCCTGCGCACGCCGTGGCGGCGTCGCATTCCGGTGCGCCCGGCGCCCGCATGAACTTGTTGGCGCCGCCCCGCCAGCCTCCGTCGCCGAAGAGGGCCGTGGTCGCCGGCGAGCGGATCGCGCCGGTTGGCAGGCCGCGCCGGGCGGTGTCCCAGCCGTGCAGGACGTTGCCCGCCTCGTCGACGGTCGGGTACGAGCCCTCGTGGCCGAGGTAGCTGGTGTTGTAGTTGTAGCCCGTGTACGGGTCCGCGCCGAAGGTGGAGGCGCCCTCGAAGTCGGGGCACTGGTGCACCGCGATCGCGCCGTCGACGTGCGACCAGAGCGGGCCGGGGGACCACTGGCCGGCGCGCTGCTCGA
>JBILFU010000023.1:0-14221 GCA_044351405.1 Phycisphaerales bacterium | reverse complement strand
GCACGCCTGCGGCGGCGTCTGCGCCTGCAGCACCTGCCATGTGTACGTGGAGCAGGGCATGGAGTCGCTGACCGAGGCCACCGAGGCCGAGGAGGACCGCGTCGAGGAGGCGCCCGGCATCAAGCGCACCAGCCGCCTGAGCTGCCAGTGCGAGATCCACGGCAAGGGACCCATCGTCGTCCGCGTTCCCGCGTGGAACCGCAACGCCGTCAAGGAGATCCCGCACTGAACCTTCCGCGGGCGGCCTTCGCGGCGGCTGCCGCGGCGCTGCTCGCCGCCGCGCTGCCGGTTGCCTCGTGCGGACGCGCGGCCCCCGGGCGTCCGGCGGATCCCGCGGCCGCGGCCGCGCTGGTCGCGCGCGGCGCGGGCGAGCTCAGGACCTTCGACTTCGTCGCCGCCGAGCGCACCCTCGCCGCGGCGATCGAGGCGGACCCCGGTTCCTACGAGGCACGGCTCGACCACGCGATCGCGGTCCTCAACCAGACCACGGACGGTGCGCAGGAGCGGGCGATCGGGCTCCTCGACGGCGTGCTGAGGGACCGTCCGGGCGACGTGCGTGCGGAGTACTGCCAGGCTCTCGGCTACCTGTTCCTCGGCGATCCGGTCCGCGCGCTGCCGCGGTTCCGGCGTGCCGCTGAGGCCGTGCCCCAGGACCCGTATGCCGCGTTCTACGCCGGGCAGTGCTGCGAGCTCCGGGGCGAGCTCGATGCGGCGCGGGGCTTCTACCGGCGCGCGGGCGAGCTCGATCCGTACCTGCGCAGCGCGGCGCTCGGGCTGCAGCGCGTGGCGGCGCGCGCGGGCGACGAGGCCGCGTCGGCCGCGGCGCTCGAGGAGTTCCGTCGGCTCGAGGGGAACCCCCGCGGCAAGCTCGCCGAGTTCAAGTACACGCGGATGGGGCCGCTCGGCGAGGCCGTGCTCGTGCCCGGGCCCGCGCGCGCCGTGGTGCCGCCGCAGGGACCGCCGCTGGCCGCGATCGCCCCGATGCCGGTCGACGGCATGCCGCCGGCGCCGCTGGTGGTCACGTCCATCGTGCCCGCGGCGGACATCGACGGCGACGGAACGCTCGAGTTCGTCGCGCAGGTCGAGGAGCCCGAGGAGTTCCGCATCGAGCGCCGCTTCGTCCGCAGCATGCCCGGCGGCCGGTGGAGGCTCGACCCGGCCACCACCGACGCGCTGCGCCGCGGCCACGCGATGTGGGGGGACCTCGACAACGACGGCCGCACGGACGTCGCGTTCGGGCGCCGCGACGCGGCGACGAGCATCATCGGCGGCGGCATCTGGCCGTCGTGGTCGCAGCAGCAGCCCGACGGGTCCTGGCGCCAGCACACCTTCGAGGGCGCGCTCCTCCCGCACGACGACCTCGCGTGCTGCGCGGACCTCGACCACGACGGCGACCTCGACTTCGTGTGGACGAGCCCGGCCGGGTCGGGCGTCCTCTGGAACCTCGCGCGCGCGGGCGAGCGCGAGCCGATCGCGTGGGAGCGGCGCGAGATCGCGGGCGCGCTCTCCGGCGCACGCGCCGTCCCCGCGGACCTCGACCGCGACGGCGACCTCGACCTCCTGCTCTGGTCGGCGAAGGGTGCCGCGGCGCAGGCGTGGTCGAACGACCGCCTCTGGGCGTGGCGGCGCGAACCGGCGCTCGCGGCGCTCGAGGCCGCGGGCCCGGGCGCGATCGTCGCGTTCCGCCGCAACGAGGACGGCGAGCCGGCGCTCGCCACGCTTGTCGGCGGCTCACCCGGCGCGCACGGCGCCCTGCAGCTGTGGGAGCGCGAGGGGGCGGCATGGCGGGCCGGCGTGCGCACCCCGGTTTCCTCGGCATCGGCCCTCTGGGTGACGGACCTCGCGGGCAGCGGGCATTCGAACATCGTGGTGCGCGAGCCGGAGGCGCTCGTCGTGCTCGATACGCACGGCGGCCCGGTGGACCGCATCGCGGGCGTTCCCGCGGGCGCCGAGCTCGCGGCGATCGACGCGCGCGGGCCCGTGGTCGTGGCGCCCGCCGCCGCGGCCGGCGAGGCACCGCGATGGCTCGGCCCGGGGCCCGGGCGCTGGCCGTACGCCGCGCTCGCGGTCCGCGGCCGTACCGATCCGTCGCAGCAGATGCGCACCAACGCGAGCGGCATCGGCACCCGCCTCGATGCCCGCGTCGCGGGCGAATGGGTGGCGCGCGACGCGCTCCCGTGGCGATCGGGCGGGCACCAGGCGCTCGAACCGCTCCTCGTCGGTCTCGGCGGGGCGGAGGCGGCGGACTTCGTCGCGATCGACTGGCCGGACGCCGTGACGCAGGCGGAGCTCGCCGTCGGCGCCGGTGCGCGCACGATCGCGGAGACGCAGCGGCAGATCTCGAGCTGCCCGGTGATCTTCGCCTGGGACGGCGCGAGGCACCGCTTCATCACGGATTGCCTCGGCGTCGGCGGGATCGGCTACCTCGCGGGCATCGAGCGGCGTCCCGACGGCGCGCTCGCCCCCGTCTACCCGCCGCCGCGCCCGTGGGAGCGGGTCGTGATCGGCGGCGCGGACGCGCTCGCGCCCCGCGACGGTGCGTTCGACGTCCGCCTCGGCGAGCCGATGGAGGAGGCGTGCTACCTCGACGCCGCGCGGCTCGTCGCGTGGGACCTGCCCGCGGGCTGGAACCTGGCGCTCGACGAGCGCATGGGCATCAACGGCCCGGCGCCGACCGGCGAGGCCCGGTTCTGGCGGCGCTCGATGGTGCCTGCCGCGCAGGGTCCGCACGGTGCGGCGCTCGCCGCGCGTGATGGCGTCGCCGCCGACCTCGGGCCAGCCGACCCGCGCTTCATCGGGCGGCTCGCCGGGGAGGGAACCGTCGAGCTGCGCTTCCCGCGCGCGATCGACTCCGAGCCCGGCGACCCGGCGCTCCTCCTCGACGGCTGGGTGGAGTACCCGTACTCCTCGACCGGCTTCGCGATGTGGCAGGCGCGCGCGCCGTACCAGGCGCCCACGCTCGAGGCGCTCGACCCGGCGACCGGTGCGTGGGTCACGCTGGTCGCCGAGTACGGCTACCCGGCCGGGATGCCGCGCCAGTGCATGCTCCCGGTGCCGCGCGACCTCCTTCCGCCGGGCTGTGCCGCGCTCCGCCTGCGGACCACCATGGAGATCTACGTGGACGCGGCCCGCCTGGCGTGGCTCGAACAGTGCCCGCAGGCGGTGCGCCGCGAGTCGCCGCTTCGCTCGGCCTCCGTCGACGCCGCAGGCTTCGCCGCCCGCGTCCCTCGTCCGCAGCGCCGGCCGGACTACGACTACGCGCGCCGCGCCCCGCTCTGGGACTGCCGGGTGCAGCCGGGGGCGTACACCCGATTCGGCGAGTGCACGCCGCTCCTGGCCGCCACCGACGACGCGGTGGCGGTCTTCGGCGCGGGGGAGGAGGTGCGGCTCCGCTTCGATGCGACGGCCGTTCCGCCCCCGGCCGGGGATCGGTCCCGGACCTGGGTCCTCGAAGTCGACGGCTGGTGCAAGGACATGGATCTCCTGACCGCGACGGGGGATATCCTGATGCCGATGCCTGTCCGCGAAGGAATCTCCCCCTCCGCCGCGCGCGACGCGCTCCACGCGCGCTTCAACGACCGCTGGGCCGGGGGGCGCTGACGTGGCCGACGCGCCGCGCCGACTCGTCCCCGCGGGCGGCGTGGTGACGCCGCGGATGCGGTGGCTCCTGCTGGCGACGCTCGTCCTCTTCGCGCTGCTCTCCGTCGATTCGATCTACCTCTCCGCGGTGACGTTCCTGGAGTGGTCGACCGGCGAGCGCCGGCAGAACTCGTTCTACCTGTGGATGTTCCTCGGGCACCTCGTGCTCGGTCTCGCGATCGTGCTGCCGACGGTCGCGTTCGGCGCGTGGCACTGGAAGCGCGCCCACCACCATCCGAACCGTCGCGCGGTGCGGATGGGGAACGTCACCTTCGTCGCGGCCCTCGTGACGCTCGTCACCGGGATCCTCCTGACGCGCGTCGAGCTGGGCGGCGTGACGCCCGAGCTGCGCCACCCGCAGGCGCGGTCGGCGGCGTACTGGCTGCACGTCCTGGCGCCGCTCGTCACGGTGTGGGGCTTCGTGCTGCACCGGCTGGCGGGGCGGCGCATCCGCTGGTCGACGGGGCTCGCGGTGGCCGTGGCGGCGCTCGCGCTGACCGCGGGCTTCGATCTCTGGCACCGTGCCGACGCCGCGCGTCCGCGCCCCCAGCCGAAGGACGGAGCCGCGTACTTCGAGCCGAGCCTCGCGCGCACCGCGAGCGGCGCGTTCATCCCGGAATCGTCGCTCATGCAGAACGACGAGTGCCTGTCCTGCCATCCGGACGCGTACCGGTCGTGGGCGCACAGCGCGCACGCGGCCAGCAGCTTCAACAACCCGATGTACGCCTTCAGCGTGCGCGAGACGCGCCGGCAGGCCTTCGACCGCGAGGGCTCGGTGCAGGACGCTCGCTTCTGCGCCGGCTGCCACGACCCGGTCCCGTTCTTCTCGGGCGCCTTCGAGGACCGCCGCTTCGACGACCCCGACTACGACGTCTCCGAGGACCCCCTCGGCGCGGCGAGCATCACCTGCACGGCGTGTCACTCGGTCACGTCGGTTGGTTCGACGCGCGGCAACGCGGACTACGTGATCGAGGAGAGCCCGCAGTACCCGTTCGGATCGGCGGAGGGGCCGCTCCTCAGGTGGGTGAACCGCCAGCTCATCAAGGCGAAGCCCGCGTTCCACCGGCACACCTTCCTGAAGCCCGAGGTGCACCGCAGCGCGGAGTTCTGCTCCACCTGCCACAAGGTGTTCCTGCCGGAGGAGGTCAACGACTACAAGTGGCTTCCCGGGCAGAACCACTACGACTCCTGGCGCCTCTCCAACCGCAGCGGCCACGGCGTCCAGGGCTGGTACTGGCCGAAGCATCCGGAGACCGACTGCAACGGCTGCCACATGCCGGCGGTCGCGAGCGCGGACCTCGGCGCCAAGCCGCGCGGGCCGCAGGGCGAGCTGCAGCTCAGGGACCACTTCTTCCCGGGCGGGAACACCGCGGTCGCGTCGCTGAGCGGGCTGCCGCACGCGGCCGAGGCGGTCGCGCGCACCGAGGCCTTCAACCGCGACGTGCTGCGGATCGACGTCTTCGCGCTGCGCGAGGACGGGGTCGCGGACGGGGCGATCAGCGCTCCGCTCGGCGATGCCGGTCCCGCGCTCGAGCCCGGGAAGCGATACCTCCTCGAACTCGTGGTGCGGACGCTCGGCGCGCTCGGCCACGAGTACACGCAGGGCACGGCCGACAGCAACGAGACCTGGGTGGACGTCACGGTGCGCGCCGGCGACCGCGTGATCGGCCGCATCGGCGCGATCGGGACCGACGATTCCGTGGACCCCTGGAGCAAGTTCCTGAACGTGTACATGCTCGATCGCGAGGGCAGGCGCATCGACCGCCGCAATCCGCAGGACATCTTCGTCCCGCTGTACAACCACCAGGTTCCTCCGGGAGCGGCGGACCTCACGCGCGTGGCCTTCACGGTGCCCGCGGACGTGTCCGGCCCGGTGACGGTGGAGGCCGCGGTCCGGTACCGCAAGTTCGACGCGGCCTACATGCGCTACGTCTACGGCGCGGACCGCCGCAACGACCTGCCGGTGCTCACGCTCGCGACCGATCGCGTGACGTTCGGGGGCGCCGCGCCTGCCGACGGCTCGGCGTCGCCGGGCGCGTCCGCCTCCGGCGTTCGGGGCGCCGCCACCGCGGTCCCGGACGCGGAGCGCTGGCTCGATGCGGGCATCGCGCACTTCCGCAGCGCCTCGCGTGTCCCGGGCAAGGGGCAGTGGGGCCTGGCGGACGAGCTGTTCGCGCGCGCCGCCGACGCGGGCCGCGTCGAGGGATGGATCGGGCGCGCGCGGACGGCGCTCCTCGACGGGCGGCTCGCGGATGCGGCATCGCACCTGCGCTCCGCTGCCGAGCGGCACGCCGGACAGGTTCCGTGGGCGGTGTCGTACTGGAGCGCCGTGGTCGACATGCAGCAGGGCGAGTACGAGCGCGCGATCGCCGGCTTCCGCTCCGTGTCCGAATCCGCCTTCGCCGAGGCCCGCGAGCGTCGCTACGACTTCTCGCGCGACGACCGGGTGCTCGTCGACTGGGCGACCGCGTGCCTCGAGCGCTCCCGTCAGCTGCGCGGGCCGGACGATGCCGCACGGCGCGCCGAGCTCCTCGCGGAGGCCGTGCGCCTGACCGACCGCGCGCTCGCCGAGGATTCGCAGCGTTTCCAGACGTGGTACGTGCGGATGCAGGCGCTCGAGGCATCGGGTGACGCGGAGGGTGCCGCCGCGGCGCGCGCGTCCTACGAGCGCTTCCGTCCCGACGACAACGCCCGCGACCGTGCGGTGACCCTGGCGCGAAGCCGCGACCCCGCCGCCGACCATGCGGCGGAGCCCTCGGCGATCTTCGACCTCCAGCGCCCGGGGGCGCCCGGGCTTCCCGCAGGCGCGGGACCGCTCTCGAGCGCCGCCGGGAGCGGGCGTTGAACGGGTTGCCGGGCGAGGACGGCGAGCAGCAGGGCGACGACCGCGTGATCGGCGTGGCGCTCCGCTGGTCGTTCGGCGTGGTTGCCGCGGTCGGCGCAATCGGTGCGGCATTCTGGCTGTGGCCGCGACCCACGTCGTCGCCGCTTCCGGTCGCGCCGCTGCCCTCGGGCCCGGCGGCGCCCGCGTCGCCCGCGGCCGCCGTCCCGGCAATGCCCTTCGAGGACGTGACCGCTGCGTGGGGGATCGACTTCCGTCGCACCAGCGGCGCCGACGGCCGCCGCTTCCTGCCCGAGACCATGGGCGGCGGCGTCGCGATCTGGGATCTCGATGGTGACGGGGACCTTGACCTCCTCTTCCCGGATGGCGACGCTTGGCCGGACGCGCCCGCGGGCGCGCCGCGCGGGCCGGGCATCGCCGTGTTCGTGAACTAGCCTGGCCCCGCGGGGCCGCGCTTCCGCCGGGCGTCGGACACGGGGCTCGAGGCGCCCTGGCAGGGCATGGGGCTCTCGCTTGCCCGCACCGGGGCCGATCCGCGGCCCGAGATCCTCGCGACGGGCGTCGGCGGCGTCCGGCTGTTCCGCCCGGCGGGTGCGCCCGGTGGCGGCCTCCGCTGGACCGACGCCACGGCCGAGGCCGGGCTCGACGGGGTCACCGGATGGACCACCGCGGCCGCGCACGCCGACCTCGACCGCGACGGCGACCTCGACCTCGTGGTGGGCCGCTACGTCGAGTGGTCGCCCGCGATCGACTTGGCCGTCGGCTACACGCTGAGCGGGATCGGCCGGGCGTACGGCGCGCCGAACGGCTTCGCGGGGACGGACCTGGCGTACCTCGAGCGCGGTCCGGACGGGCGGTTCGCCGATCGCACCGCCGAGCGCGGGCTCGCCGTGCGCAACCCGGCCACGGGCGCGCCCCTCTGCAAGGCGCTCGGCTTCGTGGTCGAGGACGTCGACGCCGACGGCGACCTCGACCTCTTCGTCGCCAACGACACGGTGCAGAACCTGCTCTTCCTCAACGACGGCCGCGGCGCCTTCCGCGAGGACGGCGTCGCGCGCGGCGTCGCGTTCGACCGCAACGGCGCGGCCACCGGCGCGATGGGCTGCGATGCCGCGCACCTGCGCAACGACGCGGCGCTCGCGATCGCGGTCGGCAACTTCGCGAACGAGCCGTGCAGCCTGTACGTCACTCCGGGCGACGGGCGATTCGCCGACGACGCGATCGTCGAGGGGATCTCCGCCGCGACCCGCCGCGCGCTGACCTTCGGCATGGCCTTCGCCGACCTCGACCGTGACGGGCTCGAGGACCTCGTGCTCGCCAACGGCCACATCGAGCCGCGCATCGCCGAGGTGCAGCCCGGGCAGTCGTACGCGCAGCCGGCGCAGGTATTCCGCAACGCAGGCGGCGCGGGCGGGCCGGCGTTCGCGGAAGTCCCGCCCGGCTCGCTCGGTGCGCTGCCTGCGCCGACGGTCGGCAGGGGGCTCGCTTGGGGCGACCTGGACGGCGACGGAGCGCTCGACCTTGTCGAGGTGCCCGTCGAGGGCGGTCCGCGCGTGCTCCGCTCCGCGGCCGGGGGCGGGGCCTCGGTGGAGGTGCTGCTGGAGGATCCGGCGAACCTCGGCAACCCGCAGGCCATCGGGGCGCAGGTGCGCCTGCGGCTCCGGGACGGGCGCGAGCTGCGCCGGACCGTGATGCCCGCGCGCAGCTACCTCTCGGCGGTGCCGGCGGTGGCCTTCTTCGGAACGGGCGACGGGGAGATCGGGGAGGTGCGGGTGCGCTGGCCGGACGGCAGCGAGACCACGCAACCGGCCGCGGGCGTCAACCACCCGGCGGGCGAGTCCGGCCCGCGCCGTCGCACGATCGTCGTCCGCCGACCCTGAACGCGCCCGTCAGGGGCACGGGCCCCAGTTGGCGAGCAGGTAGCCGAGGTCGCCGCCGTCCACGATGCCGTTGCCGTCGAGGTCCGACGCGCCGGAGCCGCCCCAGTTGGCGAGCAGGATGCCCAGGTCGCCGCCGTTGACGGTGGCGTCCCCGTCCAGGTTGCCTGCGCACGGGTTGGCGCACAGGACCGTGGTGACGGCGAAGTCGTCGATGCCGGCCTCGGTGACCGAGTTGTCCGGGGTGTCCGAGACGGAGAACCGCAGCTGCACCTGGGAGGTCAGGGCCGGGAGTACGCCCTCGAGCGCGAAGCTCACGCGGACCCACGCGTTCGGGGAGGGGAAGGTGCTCACCGATTCCAGCTGGGTCCACGTGGCGCCGCCGTCGGCGGTCACCTCGACGACCAGCGGATCGACCTCCGCCGGGGTGGACCCGGCCGGGGGCGCGTCGCTGCAGTAGTACCAGCGCGCGTAGGAGACCGTCGCACCGGTGGCGCCCGAGAGGTCCAGGACGGGGCTCAGCAGGCGGGCCGTGCCGACGTCGACGTCCGCGGTCGAGGCCGTGGCGCCCGAGGCCCCGTTCTGCGTGATCCAGGCCTGCGTGCCCGACGCGCTCGCGTCGGATGCGGGGGCCGAGGCGATGGTGCCGCTGGTGGCGCCCACGGGCACGGCGCGCGCCCAGCCGCCGGTGGTGAGCCCGTTGAGGGCCTGCGCGGTCCAGTCGGCGACGGAGCCCTCCATCTCGTTGGCATAGGCGGAGCCGCTGGTCGTGAAGACCGGGAGCGAGTTGCTCGCCGTCGGCGCGTTCGCGGGGCTCGTGTAGGTGCCGCCCCCGGTGTTCTGCGCGGCCACGTAGTAGCGGACCACGTCGCCGCAGGAGAAGGCCGGGAGCGTCGCACGGTAGGAGTTGCCGCCCAGGGGCTCGAGCGCCGCGCTCTGGAACGCGCCGCCGTCGACCGACCAGTGGATGCGCGCCGTCCCGGCCACCGTCGTCCCGCCCTGCGGGGCGATGTCCACGCGGAAGGTCTTGGCGACCCCGGGTGCCGCGGAGGCGGGCAGCCCGTCGGGGAAGGTGAAGGCCATGCTGACCGGGGGCACGTTCATGTAGACGGCGATTCCCGTGCAGGTGCCCGCCACCAGGTCGAGCCAGGTGTCGCCGTTGATGTCCATCACGGCCACGTCCGTCCACCAGTCCAGGTCCGCGGCCGGGATGACGAGCGGCGTGATCTCGTCGAGGATGCCCGACGGCGATCCCGCGAACACGTTGCGGTAGATGTGCGTGCGGCGGCTGTGCGCGGCGCCCTGCGACTGCGGGCAGAACGGCCCGAGGTCGGCGTCGACGTCGGTGATGATGACGTCGATGCGGCCGTCCTTGTCCAGGTCGCCGCACTGCGTCGAGTTGCCGAACTCGAACAGGCTGTCGGCGATGGTGTAGCTGGTGAAGTTGGGCTGGCCGTCGACGGCGTTGCCGATGTTCAGCAGGTACTTGTCCTGGCCGTCGTCCACGATGACCAGGTCGAGGCGGCCGTCGTTGTTCAGGTCGGCCTTGTCGCCGTGGTAGGGCTGGCCGGTGGCGACCGTCTTGTTGGTGAAGCCGGAGCCCACGGCCTTCTGGGTGTAGATGCTGACGTCCTGGCCGCTGGTCAGCGTGTTGATGCGGCAGATGTCCGCCTTGCCGTCGCCGTTGAAGTCGCCCGCGACCGCGAGGTTGCCGAACCCCGACGTGCTCTGCGCGGTGGTCAGCATGGTGGCGGTGGCGTCGAAGAAGACGCCCGGATTGGTCGCGCCGCGGTTGAGGAGCAGCTTGTTGTCGTAGTCGAGCGCCGAGTTCTCCGCGGGGCTCTGCTGGCACTCGCCGGCGTCCGAGGTGTCGCCGTCGTTGTTCAGGTCGTAGCAGATGGTCCCCGAGGTCTCCGGCGTGTCGTAGTCGGTGTAGAAGATGTCGACGTAGCCGTCCCCGTTGTAGTCGGCCACCGCGGCATCGCAGAAGCGCGGGTTGGCGACGTTGCCGTTGCGCGCGAACAGGTCGGGGATGCGGTCCACCTCGAAGCGGAGGCCGCGCCAGTTGCCGTTCGCGTCGTCGCCGAGGTTCACGTAGACGCGCGGCTGCCCGAGGATCGAGTTGACGTGGTCGCTCATCGTGGTCGCGGTGATGAGGTCGAGCCAGCCGTCGTTGTTGACGTCCACCACCTCGACGTCGCGGTCGTTGCAGGGGTCGAGCAGGCCCTGGTAGCCGCTGATGTCGCTCGCCGAGCCGTACTCCGCGGTGCGGTCGACCAGCACGCCGCCCTCGTTCATGAGGAGGATGTTGCGGAATCCGCCCTGGATGCTGCCCGGGAACTTCAGCATGCACACCAGGTCGGTGTCGCCGTCCTGGTCGAGGTCGCCCCAGCCGAAGTCCTTCTCCAGGTTGTTCGCGCCGATCACGGAGGCCGAGCCCACCAGGCGCGTCGAGGTCTGGTTGGAGTAGTTGACCCAGTTCTGGGCGGACGCCGTCGATGCGACGGCCAGTGCGACGGCGGAGAGGGCGTGGATGGTCTTCATGGGTCGATCCGTGGTCTTCGTGCGTCTCGGGTGGTCCGGGGGAGTCGGTTCAGGGGCAGCCGCCCCACGCGGCGAGCATCGCGCCGAGGTCGGCGCCGTTCACGATGCCGTCCAGGTTCAGGTCGCCCGGCACGTCGGACTGGCCCCAGACGGCCAGCAGCGCGCCGAGGTCCGCGCCGTTGACGATGCGGTCCGAGTTCAGGTCGCCGCGGCAGGGGACGCACTCGTCGGGCACGCCGTCGAGGTTGGCGTCGATGCTGGTCCCCGTCAGGAGGTCCTGCAGGTCGGGGCTGCCGTTGGCGTTGCAGTCGCCGTTCTGGCCCTCGTAGGCCTGCACGAACATGGCGAAGTCGGCCGCGCCGACCGTGCCGTCCTGGTCGATGTCGTGCACCGCCGACGGGCTGTCCGGCGAGCACGGATTCCCGTAGGCGTCCTTGAAGGACAGGAAGTCGAGCTCGGACACGAGCCCGTCGCCGGTCGCGTCGAACTCCACGCGGCCGAGCGAGTCGAGGAACGCCACCAGCTGCGCCTTCTGCGCCTCGGGAAGGCT
This sequence comes from Phycisphaerales bacterium, assembly GCA_044351405.1. GTDB lineage: Bacteria > Planctomycetota > Phycisphaerae > Phycisphaerales > SM1A02 > UBA966. The sequence goes on along the minus strand of JBILFU010000023.1, from coordinate 2,769 downwards.
CGCGAAGGCCTGGGCGCTGCCGGCGGCCTCGCCGTACGGACCGTGCATGGCGATGGCGGAGCGCACGCGGTCGGAGAAGGTCCCGCCGGAGGCGGCGCCGTTGTGCATCATGGGGTCGCGGGTGCGCAGGTTCCAGAGGGTGGGCGTGCGCAGCTCCGTCTCGAAGGCGTAGCCGTCGGCGACGCCGTCGCCCTGCAGGCCCATGTCGTGGAGCAGGAAGTCGCTGTAGGGGCGGATGACCTTGCCTCGGATCGCCTCCTCGAGGCCCGCATCCGACGAGGTGGTCCACTCGGGCACGTGGCACTGCGCGCAGCCCACCGACACGAACACCGCCTCGCCGGACATGCCGGACCTCGGCGTCTGCGGCGGGACGGCCAGGTACCGCTGGAAGTGCGTGACCCGGTCGATGAACGCGAAGCCCTGCGCGTCCTGGACGTCCTCGGGCTCGGGCACCGGGTCGCACTGCGACAGGCGCGCGGTGTCGCCGTTCGGCGCGTTCTCCTCCATGAGGAGCCGGTTGGTGATGCCCATCTCGTTCCGCGTCGCGTCGGCGGAGAAGCTGAGCACCGTCGCCACCTGCGCCTTCCAGCCGAAGCGGCCGGCGCGGAGCGGGGCGTTCGCGTCCGTCTCCTCGAGCGGGCGCACCCAGTGGACCCGGCCCGAGATGCCGTCGCCGTTCAGGTCCTCGGGGTCGGCGTTGGCGGCGATGTCGGCGTCGGGCACCGCCTCCACCATGCCGAACGCCATGCTGGAGTTGGTCATGCGGACCGCGATCAGGTTGGCGCCGGCCGGGATGTGCTCCTTGCAGAACTCGCTGACGGCGAACTCCTGCAGCAGGCTCTGCGGCTCACCCGGCAGCATGCTGAAGGCGCCCTTGTCGCTGACGCCGAAGTGCATCACGCTCGCGTTGCCCCAGCCGCCCACCGGGTTCGCGTGGCAGGACTGGCAGTTCGACTTGTTGAAGATCGGGCCCATGCCCGCGGTGGCGGGGATCGGGGTGGAGTAGAGGATGCGGCCCTCGTCGAAGAGCGTGCGCTGCGCGGCGGTCAGGTCGGGGATCGGGTCGCCCGCCCTCGGCTGGAGAGTCAGCCCTCCCGCCAGGGCGGCGGACGAGATCACGGCGACGGACGCGGCTGCGGGGTAGCGCATGGTGGGGTGCCTCATGTCTTCGTGCTGACGAACGGACGCCTGTCCGCGGCTTCGAACCACCACCGCGCAAGCACCATAGACCCGCGCCCGGCCGCGGGGGCCGGAAACGCGTGGTTTCTGGTCCTTCCAATGTAGACCGCCGGAGGCCGGCCGCCACCTCAACGTCCGCGAACGCCGTATACTTTTGCGAATGCGGTGGGTTGCGCGGATGCTCGCCGGTTGCCTGCTCGCCGCGCCCACGGCGGCCGAGGCGGCGGGCGGCGCCCAAGGGGCCGATTCCACGACCTCTGTTCCGGGATCGCAGGCCCTCCCCGCGGTCCAGCGGCTGCTCCGCGACGGCCAGTTCGACGCGGCCGCCGTGGCGGCGCGGACCTGGGCGGCGGCCGAACCGGGAAACCTGCGGGCGTCGTTCTACCTGGGCCTGTCCCTCCTGAAGGGAAAGCACTACGCGGAGGCCGCAGACTCGCTGGCGCGGGCTGCGGCTTCCCCCGCAGGGTCCTTTCCGGAGGCAGTGCACGCCTCCCACTACCTCGGCTGGAGCCGCTATTACCTGGGGGACCTCTCCGGGGCGCAGCGGGCCTTCGAGGCCCACGCGCGCGACGTTCCCGACTACGACGACACCCAGTTCGGCCTGGGGCTGATCGCCCTGGACCAGGACAGGCTGCCGGAGGCCGAGGCTCGGTTCCGCCGGGCGCTGGAGCTCCTCGGATCCCGTCCCGGCACGGAACGGGACCGCGCCAAGAACCTGGCGCGGCTCGGAGACGTCCAGCTGCGCGAGGGCCGGGTGGCCGACGCGGAGGCGAGCTACCGCGAGGCCGCGCGGCTCCATCCCGGCCTCGAGGAGATCCAGGCGAAGCTCGCGCGGGCCGTCGAGCGCCGGGGGACGGAGGCGCGCGTCGCCGCGCCCCAGTCGGCCGCGGGCGGGGCATCGGCGGCGCCGATCCGCTTCGAGGACGTCACCGCGGCGAGCGGTATCGACGCCACCATGACGAGCGGCGCGCTCCCCTCGACCCAGATCCTGGAGGTGAAGGGCGGCGGGCTCGCGCTGGTGGACTTCGACGGCGACGGCGACCGCGACCTCTTCATGCCCAACGGCGCCACGCTCGCCGATCCCGAGCACGGCCTCGGCGCCCGGCTCTTCGAGAACCTGGGCGGGCTGCGCTTCCGCGACGTCACCGCGTCGATGGGCGCGCGGCCGACCCGCTGGGCCTTCGGCTGCGCCGTCGGCGACCACGACGGCGACGGCCGTGACGACATCTACGTCTGCTGCTACGGCCCGGACATCCTGCTGCGCAACGCGGGCGGCGGGCGGTTCGAGGACGTGACGGCGAGGTCCGGCCTCGGCGACCCCGGCTGGTCCACGAGCGCCGCGTTCGCCGACCTCGACGCGGACGGCGATCTCGACCTCTTCGTCGTCAACTACCTGGAGTTCGACCCCGCGTCGCCGCCGGCGCCCGCGGCCTTCAAGGGGATCGCGGTGATGGCCGGTCCGCGCGGGCTGCCGGCGCGGGCGGACCTCCTCTACGAGAACCGTGGCGACGGCACCTTCCGCGACGCGAGCGAGTCGGCCGGCATACGCCGCGCCATCCCCGGCTACGGGCTGAACCTCGCGGTCGTCGA
>JBILFU010000200.1:0-4109 GCA_044351405.1 Phycisphaerales bacterium | reverse complement strand
CAGAAGCGAGTGTCGATCGGCGCCGACGACGACGCCTGGACGCTCACCAGGCGCGTCGCCGCGGCGAGCGCCGAGCTCCTCGGCGAGGTGCTGCCGCTCGTGAAGGCGGGCAAGGCCCCGCGCACCGCGCAGGACGAGTCCAAGGCGACCGTCATGGGCCGCCGCACGCCCGAGGACGGCCGGATCGACTGGAACCGCCCCGCGGAGGAGGTCCGCAACCTGGTGCGCGCCGTGGCGCACCCGTGGCCCGGCGCGTTCACGCACGCGGGCGCGCGCAAGGTGATGGTGTGGCGCACGCGCGTCGCCGCCGGCACCGGCACGCCCGGCGAGGTGCTCTCCTCCGACCCGCTGGTGGTCGCCTGCGGCAGCGGCGCCCTCGAGATCCTGGAGGGCCAGGCCGGCGACGGCGTCTGGGCCACCGGCGCGCAGCTCGCCAAGGAGCTGAACCTCGTGCCCAAGTCGCGCCTCGGCTCGCCCGCCAAGTCCGCGGCGCGCCGGCGCACCACCAAGGTGCTGATCCTCGGCGTGAACGGATTCATCGGCAGCCACCTCTCCGAGCGCATCCTGCAGGACGAGTCCTACGAGGTCTACGGCATGGACCTGCACAAGGACAACCTGGGCGCGCTCGTCGAGCACCCGCGCTTCCACTTCGTGGAGGGCGACATCTCGATCAACCGCGAGTGGGTGGAGTTCCACGTGCGCAAGTGCGACGTGGTGCTGCCGCTCGTCGCGATCGCCACGCCCATCGAGTACGTGCGCAACCCGCTGCGCGTCTTCGAGCTCGACTTCGAGGAGAACCTGCGCGTGGTGCGCGACTGCGTGCGCTACGGCAAGCGCCTGGTGTTCCCGAGCACCTCCGAGGTGTACGGCATGTGCACCGACGAGCGCTTCGACGAGGACGCCAGCCCCTGCGTCACGGGCCCGATCCACCGCCAGCGCTGGATCTACTCGACCAGCAAGCAGCTCCTCGACCGCGTCATCTGGGCCTACGGCGCGCAGCGCGGGCTGAGGTTCAGCCTGTTCCGCCCGTTCAACTGGATCGGGCCGCGCCTCGACTCGCTCGACAGCGCGCGCATCGGCAGCTCGCGGGCGATCACGCAGCTGATCCTCAACCTGGTCGAGGGCACGCCGATCCTGCTCGTCGACGGCGGCAAGCAGCGCCGCTGCTTCACCGACGTCGACGAGGGCATCGAGGCGCTGTGGCGCGTCGTCGCCAACGAGGGCGGCGCCGCCGACGGCGGCATCTTCAACATCGGCAACCCGGACAACGAGGCCAGCATCGAGGAGCTCGCGCAGATGGTGGTCGACGCCTTCGAGCGCCACCCGCTTCGGCCCTTCTACCCGCCGTTCGCGGGCTTCCAGGTGGTCGAGAGCGCCCGCTACTACGGCAACGGGTACGAGGACGTGCAGCACCGCCGCCCGAGCATCCGCAACGCGCAGCGCTCGCTGGGCTGGACGCCGAAGATCACCACCCGCGAGAGCGTCGAGCGCACCGTCGACTGGTTCCTCCGCCAGCACGCCCGCGACCACGGGTTCACCGCCGCCGAGGCCGCCGCCCGCGCCCCGCGCGGCCGCACCGCCGCCGGCACGCCGTGACGGTCGGGCTCCGGATCGACGTCGACACCTTCCGCGGCACGCGCGACGGGCTGCCGAGGCTGCTCGCGCTCCTGGAGCGCCGCAAGGTCCGCGCCTCCTGGTTCGTCACGCTCGGCCCCGACAACATGGGCCGCCACGTGCGCCGCATGCTGCGGCCGTCCTTCGCGTGGAAGATGCTCCGCTCGGGCGCGCCGAGCCTCTACGGCTGGGACATCGTCCTGCGCGGCACGCTCTGGCCGGGGCCGGTCATCTCCCGGCGGCTCGCCGACACGCTGCGCCTGCCGGACCGCGCGGGCCACGAGGTCGCGCTCCACGCCTGGGACCACCACCGCTGGCAGCTCGGCGCGGAGCACCTGGGCGACGCCGCGCTCGACGCGGAGCTCGCGCGTGCCAAGGAGGCCTTCGCGAGCGTGTACGGGCGCGAGCCGCACGCCTGCGCCGCGCCCGGCTGGCGCTGCGACGACCGCGTGCTCGCGCTCCCCGCGTCGCAGGGCTTCCGCTGGCGCAGCGACGCGCGCGGACCTGCCGTCCCGTTCCGCCCGCACGTCGCCCGGCTCGGACGCACGCTCGACCAGCCGCAGGTGCCGGTCGACCTTCCCACCTACGACGAGGCCGTCGGTCGCGGCGCGGACTCCGACGACGACTTCAACCGCATGCTGCTCGCGCGGCTCGCGGACGGGCGCCCGCACGTCCTGACCATCCACGCCGAGAGCGAGGGCGGCGCGAAGGCAGCGCTCTTCGAGCGGTTCCTCGACCGCGCGCTCGCCGCCGGGCACCGCTTCGCGCCGCTCGGCGAGTGGCTCGCGGGGCAGGGCGCGCCCGCCGAGGGACGCGTCGCGCGCGGCAGCGTGGCCGGCCGCGAGGGCTGGCTCTGCGTGTCGGCGTGACGGGCTAGCATCCCGCGCGACATGGACGTCACCCGCCGCTGGGCGCTCGCCATCCTCGTGTTTCTCGCGATCGGCGTCGCCGGTCTCGGCATCCGCCCGATGGTGGTGCCCGACGAGCCGCGCTACGGCATCATCCCCGCGGAGATGGTCGAGACGGGCAATTGGCTCGCCCTGCGGATGAACGGGTTCGTCTACTACGAGAAGCCGCCGATGGGCTACTGGCTCATGGCGGCGTCCATCCGGGCGTTCGGCCAGAACGCGTTCGCGATCCGCCTGCCGAGCGCGCTGGCGACCCTGGCCGTGGCGCTGGTCGCCGGCTGGCTGGCAGCGCGCATCTCGGGCGACCGGCGCGACGGGCCCACGGCGTTCCTGGTGCAGGCGACCACGCTCGGGCCCATGGTGCTCGGGACGGTGGCGATCCTCGACCCGCCGTTCGCGGCATTCGTCGGCGCGTCGATGGCGTGCCTCTACTGCGGGTGCACCTCCGCGGGCCGCGCGCGGGCCGGATGGCTCGCGCTCGCCGGCGCCGCGGCCGGCTTCGCGTTCCTCACCAAGGGGCTGCTCGCATTCGCCATCCCCGGGGTCACCGCGCTCGCGTTCCTCGCGTGGGAGCGGCGCTGGCGCGACGTGCTCACCATGCCGTGGATCCCGCTCGCGGCGGCCGCGGCGACCATCGCGCCCTTCGCGTGGGCCGTCCACCGCGCGGAACCCGGGTTCTGGGAGTACCTGATCGTCATCGAGCACTTCCGGCGCGTGGCGAGCCCCGATTCCAACCAGCACCCCGAGCCGTGGTGGCACTTCCTGGCGGTGTTCCCGGTGGGTGCCATGCTCTGGACCATCATGTGGCCCGCCGCGGCCAAGGGGCTCCGCGCCGCGGGCGAATGGCGCTCCGGCGTGCGGTTCATGCTCTGCTGGGCCGTCGTGCCGATCGCCATGCTCTCGCTCTCGAGCGGGAAGCTCCCCACCTACGTGCTGCCGATGTTCGCGCCCGTGTCGGTGCTGGTGGCGCTGGGTCTGCGTCGCGGCCACCAGACGGGCGCGGTCCGCTTCGACGCCGCCGCACGGTTCGCGCGCCGGGCGCTCTACGCGTTCGCGGTGCTGGCGGCGGTGCTGGCGGCGGTGGGCCTGAAGCGCCTCGGGATCCCCGAGCCGTGGCCCGGGGGCGAGTCGGCGCGGCTCGCGTGGATCGCGCTCGCCCTGACGGCGTGGGCGCTCGCGGACGCCTGGGCCTGGCGCGCGGGCGACGCGTGGACCTGGCTGGTCCGCGCCGCGCTCGCGCCCGGGATGATGTTCCTCTTCGTGCCGTTCGCGTATCCGTCGGCGCTTCTTTCCTCGGCGAAGTACCCGTGGGAACTGCTCGCGCGCAACGCGGGCGCCATCGGATCGGCCAAGGTGGTGGTGGCGTGCTCCGACGCCGCGCACGCCGTGAGCTGGTCGAGCGGGCGGAGGGACGTCTCGCTGGTGGGAGGCACCGGCGAGTTCGACAACGAGCTCGCCCTGCCGGAGGAGTCGCACCGCAGGCTCGCGTGGGAGGAGCTGCGTTCCGTCATCGCCGCGGCGCGGCCGGCACCGGTTGCCGTCGTCTGCTCGGCCCACGAGGCCGCCTGGATCCTGGACGACCCGTCC
>JBILFU010000199.1:0-4152 GCA_044351405.1 Phycisphaerales bacterium | reverse complement strand
CCGCCGGGCACCAGCTGCATCTTGCGGGCGAAGTACGTGGTGTCGTCGTCCTTGAACGGCAGGCCGCGCTCCTTGGCGAGCGCGAGGATGCGGGGCACGCTCGGCGACTCCATGAAGCCGACCTGCGAGGAGACGCTCCAGAAGCCGTCCGGCATCCAGCGCACCTGCACGCGGTCGCGATCGGCGACGAAGGGCTGGTCGCAGGGCACGACCGAGAGGAGAATCACCTGCTCGTGGAGCACGTGCGCGTGCTTCACGAAGTTGACGAGCGCGAACGGCGCCTGCGCCGACGGCGTCATGAAGACCGCGGTGCCGGGGACGCGCGGCACGACGTCCGACCAGAGCCGGGCGAGGAATTCGTGGATGGTCTGCCCCTGCTCCGCGATCAGCCGGCCCACGGCGAGCGTCCCCTGGTTCCAGGTGAGCATCACCACCGAGCCGATCGCCGCGATGGCGAGCGCGTACCAGCCGCCGTGCAGCAGCTTCGCCAGGTTCGACGCCAGGAACGAGAGGTCGATCAGCAGGAAGGTCCCGACCACGGCCCACACGGCCCACGGCTTCCAGCGCCACGACCGCAGCGCGACCTCCGCGAAGAGGAGCGAGGTGATCGCCATCACCGCGGTCACCGCCATGCCGTACGCCTCCGCCAGCGCGGTGGCGGACCGGAAGAGGAACACGGTCGTCAGGCAGCCGATCATCATCGCCCAGTTGATGAACGGCACGTAGATCTGGCCCTCGGTCGAGCTCGAGGTGTGCACCACGGTGAGGCGCGGCAGGTAGTTCAGGCGGATCGCCTGGCGCGCCATCGAGAAGACGCCCGAGATCATCGCCTGGCTGGCGATGATGGTCGCGAAGGTGGCGAGCACCGTCATCGGGATCACCAGGCTCGCGGGCACCAGCCCGTAGAACGGCTTGAACTCGGAGAGCGCCTCCGTGGTCGGCGGGTTGGCGATGCACCACGCGCCCTGCCCGAAGTAGTTGAGGAGGAGGCACGGCCACACGAGAACCGCCCACGCCATGCGGATCGGCGCGGCGCCGAAGTGGCCGATGTCGGCGTACAGCGCGTCGGCGCCCGTCACGACGAGCACGATCGACCCGAGGAGCAGGAAGGTCGCGCCCGGGTCCGCCGCCACCAGCCGGTACGCGTACGCCGGGTTCACTGCCGCGAGCACCGAGGTGTCCTGCAGGATGGAGCGCAGGCCGAGCGTCCCGAGCACCAGGAACCACGCGATCATGATCGGCCCGAACACCACGCCGATCCTCCCCGTGCCGAAGCGCTGGAAGGAGAAGATGAACACCAGCACCACGGTGGTCAGCGGGGCGACCCAGCGCTCGAGCGCCGGGTCGAAGACGGACAGCCCCTCCATCGCCGAGAGCACCGAGATCGACGGGGTGATCACGCCGTCGCCGAACAGGAGCGCGCTGCCGATGATGGCGATCATCCCGAAGAACGCCAGGCGCAGGTCCGAGCGCCGCTGCAGGCCGCGCGGCAGGAGCGAGAGCAGCGAGAACAGCCCGCCCTCGCCCTTGTTCGTCGCGCGCATGATGAACAGCTGGTACTTGACGAACACCACCAGCAGCAGCGCCCAGAACACCATGCTCAGGACGCCCATCATGAAGTCGCGGTCCGCCCCGCCGTGCTTGACGACCGTCTCCTGGATGGCGTAGAGCGGGCTGGTGCCGATGTCGCCGAAGACGACGCCGATCGCGCCCACCGTGAGCGCCGCCAGGCCGCCGTGGACATGGGCCGCGCCGGGGCGCGTCGCTGCGGGGCTGGGATCGCTGGGTTCTGCGCTCACGGGGAGGCCGCGGGACGGCGGCGAAACGCCGGATGGTACCTGTGGCCCCCGTGGCGGCTGCGTGCCCGGGCTCCGGCGGAGCGCCGATGTCCGGGAAATGCGGCCTCAGGGAAGCGCAGGGGCCTCGATCGGCAGCGGCAGCCCGACCGTCCGCTCGATGCCGGTCGCCATGTCCGTCACCGCGAACACCAGCCGGTACTCGCCCGGCCCGAGATTCCCGGGCACGCGCACCATCCGCGTCACGAAGAGGTCGGCCACGGGCTCCGCGGACATCTGCGTGGCATCGAACGGGCCGTCGCGCCAGCGCTCGTTGCCTTCGGCATCGACGATCGACACCGTGCATCGCGCGTGCGCGCGCACGCGATCGCCGATGCCCGGCTCGAACGGCCAGTGCTGCAGCTCCACGTAGGCGATGAACCGCGAGCCCGGTGCGATCGGACCATCGCCGAGCGGCTCGAGGTCGCCGAACGCGCGCACCTTCGACGCCATGCGGAGGTTGGCAAGCGACGGAGCGGGAGCGGGCGCCGGCTCAGGCACTGGTGCGGGTGCAGGTGCAGGTGCGGGCGTGGGCGCGGGCTCAGGCGTGGGTGCCGGCGCTGGCGCCGGCTCGGGAGCAGGTACCGGCGCTCCGGATGGCTCCGGCACCGTGGAAGGCGCGGGCTCCGCGGCGGGTTCGGGAGTCGGCTCCGGCGCGGGCTCCGGCTCCGGCACCGGCGCGGGCTGTGGTGCCGGCTGCGGCTCGGGCACGGGCGTCGGCGCGGGCTGCGGTGCCGGCTGCGGCTCGGGCACGGGTTCCGGCGCCGGAACGGGTTCCGGCTCGGGCTCGGGCACCGGCACGGGCTCCGGCTCCACGGGCGGAGGAAGCTCCACCGACCCGGGCTCCGGCGCGGCGGCAACCGCGGCCGGATCGTTGCCCGGCAGCGTGGCATCGAACATCGCAAGCGCCGCCGGACGCGTCGATCCCGCGGGGACCGCGGCCGCCGAACGGACGGCAGGCTGCGCGTCGAATCCGCTGCGCGCCGTACCGCGGGCGATCGGATCCACGGTGCGGTCCACCACGGAACTCCGCTTCGCGGGCTGCGTCACCGGCGACGGCGCGACGGCCGGCGTGGACGAGCACGCGGCGGACAGGGCCGCATGGACCGAGGCGATCGCCAACCACGCCGCTCGCTGCATCATCGAAGTCCCTCCGACACCTTCACCACGAGTGCCTCGCACGTGCGCACCCCGTCCGAGCTGAGGCCGCTCTTCATGCGCATGTCGGTCCGCATCGCCTCGTCGAGCAGCCGCGCCGCGCGGCGCGGGCCGAGCGCACGGGCCGCGCGGCAGACCAGCGACTGCGAGTCTCCCCAGAGCCGCAGCTGCTTCGCCACCGCGAACTCCTGCTCGCCCGCCGCCAGGAGCCGTGCCGCGTCGTGCACCTTGCGCAGGACGTCCGCGACCGACCAGCCGACCATCACGTCGGGCACGCCCGAGACGCGCACCAGCTCGCCCAGCTTCTCGAGCGCGGCGCGCGGACCCTCGCGCAGCAGCACCGACTGCAGCTCCCACGCCGCCTCCTCGCGCGAGAGCCCGACGAACTCCGCCACCAGCGGGCGCGTCACGGGCTTGCCCTCGCCGGCCGCGGCCGCGAGCTTGCCGAGCTCGGAGTCGAGCCGCGCGAGGTCGGTGCCGATCTTCTCCACCAGCAGCTCGGCCGCGCCGGGCGCGAGCTGCGTGCCGTGGCGCCGCTCCGCGCGCACGCCGCACCAGCGCACGGCCTCCTGCTCGCCGGGCGCCTCGCACTTGAGGACCGCGCCGCCGCCCGCCTCGACCAGCTTGTCGAACTTGCCGGGGTTCCAACGGGCGCCGGCTCGCAGCAGCAGCGTGCTCTCGCGCTGCGGGTCCTCCGCGTAGCGCTCCATGGCGCGACGGCGGTCCTCCGCGCCCAGGAACGCCTCGGCGTTGTCCACGACGACCAGCTTGTGCGAGGAGAGCAGCCCGTAGGAGCGCAGCTCGTCGAGCACCGCCGACAGCGAGCACGATGCGCCGTCGAGCTCGAAGCGGTCGACCGAGCCGTGCTCGGCCTCCAGGGCCTCCTGCAGCTGCCGCGAACGCTCCACGCGCAGGAAGGAGTCCTTCCCCGTGAGCACGACGATCCGCATCGACGCGTCCGGCGCCGTGCGCGTGCCCTTGGCGGATGCGGTGCTGCGAGCCATCGCCGCAAGTGTAGTTCTGCGCGCGGTAGTCTCCGGCGCGTGCCAGAGGCGAACTTCGACGGGATCGTGGGCCCCACCCACAACTACGCCGGGCTCTCGCCCGGGAACGTGGCGAGCGCGGCCAACCGCGGGTCGGTCTCGCGCCCGCGCGATGC
>JBILFU010000022.1:0-14408 GCA_044351405.1 Phycisphaerales bacterium | reverse complement strand
CGCGGCCGTGGAACTGCAGCCCGCCCGCGAAGATCTCGGTGGTGCTCGCGCTGCCCTCGTCGACCAGGATCGCGACCGGCCCGGCGTACGGCTCGACCGGCTTGCCGTCTGCGCCGGCCCGGCGCGGGTTCGTCGCGAAGCTCACGCTCGAGTCGCGGGTCCGCATCTCCCCGAGCTGCACCGTCTCGGGCGTGAAGTGGCCGGCGATGCCCATCGCCATGCCGCCGATGCCGCCCGGATTGCCGCGCAGGTCGATCACGATGCCGTCTGCGCCGCGGAGGGCATCGACCGCCTGGTCGAAGGGGCGCGCGACCGGGATCAGCCAGACGGAGAAGCCGATCACGCCGATCCGGCGGCCGGCCGCCCCGAGGCGCGCGGCCTCCTCGGGACCGATCTCGCGCGAGGTGAGCTCGGTCGGGAGCGGCGGCAGGTTGCCGAACTTGGCGCGCGGGCGCGCGTCGGCGGCGTGCACGAAGGTCGCGTCGCGGGGTTCGCCGCCCGGTGCCTCGACGCGCCAGGTCGCCTCCGATCCGGGATCGCCGGAGGCAAGCGCCTGGGCGAGCACCGCGCGCCGTTCGCGCTCGCGGCCGTCGCCCGCGGGGGCGTGCCGGGCCGGGTCCTTGCCGTCGATCGCGAGGACGCGGTCGCCGGGCCGGATGCCGGCGCCCTCGGCCGGGGAGCCCGGCTCGACCGCGACGACCACTGCCTCGACGGCGTCGGTCCCCGGCTGCTTCATGAACGCGAGCGTCGCGCCGGAGCGGCCCTCGCGCCTTGCGGCCGCGTCGGCGTCGGCGGCGTGCAGCTCGCTCGGGATGATCGCGAAGTGGCTCTGCCCGAGCCGATCGAGCGCGTCGCGCATGACGGCACGCAGCGCGTCGTCGTCGGCGGCGGCCTCGGCGCGCGCGCGCAGCTCCTCGCGCGCCGCGTCCCAGGGTGCTCCCACCGCGGCGGGATCCCAGTGGGTGTCCCGGACGATGGTCCACATGGCGTCGAAGGTCGCGGCATTGCGCTCGCGACGTGCGGGGTCGGCCTCCGCGAGGGCGGCCGGCGCCGGCGCGCCCGCCGTGGCCGCGTCGTCGCGTGCGCCGGCGGTGACGGCGCGCGGGCCGATGGCGAGCGCAGCGGCCAGGGTGCCCGCGGACGCGAGCGCGGCAAGGGTCTTGCTCATCGGCGGACTCCGGAACGGCGGGTGGTGCGGCGCGCGGGCGCGACGGGCGTTCCCTCGCGCGCCGGCCTGTCGGGACGTGAATGGCTGCCGCGACGCCGGGTGACGGGCGTGGCGATCGAGAGCACCTCGTAGAGGTCGCCCGTGCGCTCGCGCCGGCCCTCCTCGAGCAGCCGATACCCGCGCAGCATGAGGTCGCGCACCTCCGCGAAGCGGCGCGGCGTCAGCCACGCCAGCTGGTGCTGGAGGAAGAAGTTCCGCGCGTCGGGCCGGCACTCGAGCCGGCCGGCGGCGGCCGTCGCGCGCATCGAGCGGGCGGTGGACCTGGCGAGCGCCTCCGCCGTCAGGGCGATCATCTCGCGCTCCGCGGCGGAACTGTCGCGCCGCAGGCGCGGCGGCGCGAAGTCGTCGGCCGCGGCATCGAAGAGGCGCTCGACGTTGCGCTTGCCCTTGCGATTGCCGGCATCGACGAGGAAACCGGCCTTCACGAGGAGCCGCACGTGGCGGTAGAGCCCGTCCGCGGGGCGGCCGCAGGCGTTGGCCACGTCCGCGATCGGGCACGGGCCGAGCTCCTGCATCGCCTCCACGATCTCGCGCCGGATCGGCGAGAGGATGTTCCGCCAGGCGGCGGGCGTCGCGATGCGGCGGAGCGCGGGGCGGGGCACGGGACGGGGAGCGTAGCAACGATTGACACTCTGCCGGGGTTCATCAACGGTTTGGCCCCGGGCGCCGCGGTTCGGCCGTGTCCCGCGCGCGGCCTATAACTGACTCGAACCGTGCAATCCATCCGTCCATCCGGATGAACGGTTGAAAGGGGTTCGGGTCCGGGGTACCGTTCGACCATGCGGTTCCCCTTCCTGTCCGCGCTCGAACGCGGCGTCGTCGTCTTCGACGGCGCCATGGGCACCAGCATCCACGCGTGCGCGGACTGCCGGCCCGAGGACTACCTCGGGCGCGAGAACTGCACCGACATCCTGGTGCGCAGCCGGCCGGACCTGATCCAGCGCATCCACGAGTCGTTCCTCGCCGCGGGCGCGGACGTCGTCGAGACCGACTCGTTCGGCTCCAACAAGCTCGTCGCCGCCGAGTTCGACCAGGAGATGGTCGGCTGGGTCCACGACCTGAACGTACGCGCCGCGCGGTGTGCGCGCGCCGCCGCGGACAAGTTCTCGACCCGCGACCGCCCGCGCTTCGTCGCCGGCTCGATCGGCCCGGGCACCAAGCTCATCACGCTGGGGCAGGCGAGCTGGGAGTCGATGCTCGACTCCTACCGCGAGCAGGTGCGCGGCCTCCTCGACGGCGGCGTGGACTGCCTGATCGTCGAGACGTGCCAGGACCTCCTGCAGGTGAAGTGCGCGGTGAACGCGTGCCTCGACGCACTGGCCGACGCCGGGAAGACGCACGAGGAGGTGCCGATCCTCGCGAGCGTCACCATGGAGACGACGGGGACGATGCTCCTCGGCTCGGACATGGCCGCGGTCGTGAACGCGCTCGCGCCGCTCCCGATCGCGAGCCTCGGACTCAATTGCGCGACCGGCCCCACCGAGATGGCCGAGCACGTCGCGTACCTCGCCAAGCACTGGGATCGGCCCTTCAGCGTGATCCCGAACGCGGGGCTCCCGATCCTGGTCGACGGCCGCACCGAGTACCCGCTGCGGCCGGACGCGTTCGGCGTCGCCATGCGGCGCTTCCTCGACGAGTTCGGCGCGGGGATCGTGGGCGGCTGCTGCGGCACCACGGCGGACCACATCCGCGCGCTGCGCGAGACGGTGGGCACGCGCTCGCCCGTCACGCGCGCCGCGGTGCGCACGCCCGGCTGCTCGAGCCTCTACGGCTTCACCGAGTTCCGCCAGGACAACAGCTTCCTCATCGTCGCCGAGCGGACCAACGCCAACGGCAGCAAGAAGTTCAAGCGGCTGCTCGACGAGAGCGACTGGGACGGCCTGGTAAGCATGGCGAAGGAGGAGATGCGCGACGGCAGCCACCTGCTCGACGTGTGCGTCGACTTCGTCGGCCGCGACGGCGTGAGGGACATGGCCGAGGTCGCGAGCCGCTACGTGCAGCACGTGAACGCACCGCTCATGGTCGACAGCACGCAGGCCGACGTGATCGAGGCCGCGCTCAAGCGGGCGGGCGGCCGCTGCATCGTCAACAGCATCAACCTCGAGGACGGCGAGCGGCGCCTCGACGAGATCTGCCCGCTGCTGCGCCGCTACGGCGCCGCGTGCGTCGCGCTCACGATCGACGAGGACCCGCAGGCCGGCATGGCGAAGACCGCGGACCGCAAGGAGGAGATCGCGGCCCGCATCCACGATCTCTACACGCGAAAGTGGGGCCTCCGCGAGGAGGACCTCTTCTTCGACCCGCTGACCTTCACGATCGCCACCGGCAACGAGGAGGACCGGCGCCTGGGCCTCGAGACGCTCGAGGGCATCGAGCGCATCGCGCGGCGATTCCCGGGGTGCCAGATCCTGCTCGGGCTCTCGAACATCAGCTTCGGGCTCAAGCCGTCGGCGCGCGCGGTGCTGAACAGCGTGTTCCTGCACGAGGCCCGCGCCCGCGGCCTGACGGCCGCGATCGTCCACGTCAGCAAGATCCTGCCGCAGAACCGCATCCCCCGCGAGCAGTGGGAGGCGGCGCAGTGGCTCGTCTTCGACCGCCGCGGCGCGTCGCGCCCCGAGGGGATGCCCGAGTCGTTCGACCCGCTGATCCACTTCATCGGGCTCTTCCCGGACGGCGCGGAGCAGGCGGAGGCGAGGCGCACGCTCGCGGACCTGCCCGTCGAGGAGGCGCTGCAGCGCCACATCATCGACGGCGAGGACAAGGCCCTCGAGCAGACGCTCGACCGCGCGCTCGCCCAGTACCCGCCGCTCGCGATCATCAACGACCACCTGCTCGCCGGCATGAAGGTGGTGGGCGACCTGTTCGGCGAGGGGAAGATGCAGCTGCCGTTCGTGCTGCAGAGCGCCACCGTCATGAAGAAGGCCGTGGCGCTGCTGCAGCCGCACATGGAGAAGGCCGGGGCGATCGGCCGGGCGAAGGCGCGGATCGTGCTCGCCACCGTCTCCGGCGACGTGCACGACATCGGCAAGAACCTCGTCGACATCATCCTGACGAACAACGGCTTCGAGGTGCACAACATCGGCATCAAGCAGCCGCTCGCGGCGATGCTCGAGGCGGTGGATCGAACGAAGGCCGACGCGCTCGGGATGAGCGGGCTCCTCGTGAAGAGCGTGGCCGTGATGGAGCAGAACCTGCACGAGATGAACGAGCGCGGCATCAGGGTGCCCGTCCTCCTCGGCGGCGCGGCGCTCACGCGCCACTACTGCGAGGGCAACCTGCGGTCGATCTACAAGGGGCCGCTCTACTACGGGAAGGACGCCTTCGAGGGACTCTCGGTGTGCGACGCGCTCGCGTCCGGCGGGCTCGCTGCGATCGACGCGCAGGTCGACGAGCGGCTCGGCAAGCGCCGCGCGGTGGACGCGAAGGTCGCGGCCTCGCGGGCGTGCGCCGCCGGCAAGGAGGCAGGCGGCGTGGCGTCCGGCGGCACCGCGGTCCTGGAGAGCGTCGACGGCGGCGCGGCCTCGCGCGGCGAGCAGGGTTCGGGCGGCACGGAGGGCGCGCGCCAGGCCGGCGGCATCGAGCCGCTCGAGCGCGTGCCGGAGCCGCCGTTCTGGGGCGCGCGGGTGGTCGAGCGCGTGCCGCTCGAGGAGATCTTCCCCTTCATCAACACGAACGCGCTCTTCCGCGGCCAGTGGGGGCTGAAGCCCGGCGCGCTCTCCGCGGACGAGTACGAGGCGCTCCTCGACCGCGAGGCCCGGCCCGCGCTCGCGCGCCTGCAGCGCGAGGCCGCGGAGGCGGGCGACGGATTCCTGGCGCCGAAGGTGGTGTACGGCTGGTTCCCGTGCGAGGCGCGGGGCGACGACCTGGTGGTCTTCGACCCCGCGGACCCCGGGCGCGAGCTCGAGCGCTTCACGTTCCCGAGGCAGAAGTCGGGCCGCCGGCTGTGCATCGCGGACTTCTTCCGCACGGGCGGCGGTGCGGGCGGTGCCGGGCGCGACGTCGTCGGCTTCACCTGCGTGACCATGGGCCCGCGCGCCTCCGAGCGCGCCAAGGCGCTCTTCGAGGGCAATCGCTACACGGAGTACCTCTATGCCCACGGCTTCGGCGTGGAGTGCGCCGAGGCGCTCGCCGAGCTCTGGCACAAGCGCATGCGCGCCGAGCTCGGCATCGGGCACGACGACTCGCCGCGCATCCGCGAGCTCTTCCAGCAGCGGTACCGCGGCTGCCGCTACAGCTTCGGCTACCCGGCGTGCCCGGACATGGCCGACCAGGAGAAGCTCTGGCGCCTGCTGCAGCCCGAGCGCATCGGCTGCCGGCTCACGGAGAACCACCAGATCGATCCCGAGCAGTCGACGAGCGCGCTTGTCGTCCACCACCCGGGTGCGGGATACTTCGCCGTGTGACGGCGAGCGCGGCCACGGTCCTCTGGATTCCCTTCGCATCCGATGCCGGTGCCGACCGCGGCAGGCTGCGCACGCTCGGCCGCGAGGCGAGCAGGGCGGCCTTCCGCGCAGCGGCGGCCGCGTGGGCCCATGCGCACGGCGCCGCGCCGTGGGCGGGCGCGGAGGTCGACCACGATGCGCACGGCGCACCGGTCCTTGCCGGGCACCCGGGCGCGCCGTGGATCGCGTTCGCGCACGCGCGCGGCCTCGCCGGCTGCGCAATCGCCGCTCCCGGCGCTCCGGCGCCGGGGATCGACTGCGAGCCGCTCGACGCGCCCGCCGCGGGTGCGCTGCGCGACCTTGCCGCGCAGACCGGCGAGGCGGCGCTCGCGTGGGCGGACGAGCACTGGCCGCTCCGACTCTGGTGCGCGAAGGAAGCCGTCGTCAAGGCGGAGCGCGTCGGCGCGGACGCGCTGGGCCGGTCGCTGCGCATCCAGCACGCCGGGGCGCTCAACGCCGACGGGACGCAGCTCGTGGTGGTGCGCTCCCACCGGGACCGGGTCTTCGCGGTGACCAGCGCGGTCGACGCGGCGCACGTGCGCGCGTGGACGAGCTGACGCGGCACGCGCGGCGGTCGGCGCCCTCACTCCTCCTCGACCGGCGGCTCGTCCTTCGAGGGAGGCCGGAACCACTGCAGGAGCGCCACGCCGCCCAGGATGAGGGGTGCTGCGATCGCCACGCGCGGCGGCACGGACTCGCCCGCGAGCAGCGCGCCGAGGACGAGCGCCACCAGCGGGTTGACGTAGGCGTAGGTCGCCACCGCCGGGGCGCTCGCGTTCCCGAGGAGCCACACGTAGGCGGAGAAGCCGACCAGCGAACCGAACGTCACGAGGTAGGCGATCGCCCACAGCGACCCCGGCGTCACCGCCTCCCACGCCGGCCACCGGTCGCGCTCGAGGGCGATCGAGACGAGGAACGCCGCCGCACCGCCGCCGAGCATCTGCATCACGCTCGCTGCCCACAGCGAGTCCGGCCTCGGGCCGTGCTTGGCGACCATCGTGCCGAGCGCCCACGCGAGGGTGCTCGCCGCGGTGAGGAGCACGCCCGCCAGGTCCAGTTCGCCCGCCGCGCCCGTCCAGCTCGGCCCGCCGAGCACCGCGACGCCGCCGAGCCCGCACGCAAGCCCCACCACGATCGACCAGGGCGGCGCTCCCGCGCGCGAGATCAGCCGGTCGAAGAGCACGATCCACACGCTCGTCAGCCCGACCACGAGCGCCGCGACGCCGGACGGGATCCGCAGCACGCCCGAGGAGACGAGGACGTTCGCGGTCGCGAAGAGCAGGGTGCCCGCGAGCAGGGAGTTCGCCCACCACCGCGCGCGCGCGAAGTCCGCGGCGCGCAGGCCGCCGGTCGCGAGCAGGATCGCGCCCATCGCGACGCCCGCGATCGTGAAGCGGATTCCGCTCAGCAGCGCCGGCGGGAAGCTCGCCATCGCGAACTTGCTGCCGAGGTACGTCGAGCCCCAGAACACGTAGAGCGCCGCGAAGGCGGCCGCGACGCGGGGGCGCGCGACGGTCACGGGCTCTCGGTCTTCCAGGACGCCGGGTCGCGGCCCATGGCGCGGCCGAGGTCGGAGAGCGAGCGCATCGTCGGCTCCTTGAAGATGCCCTCGACGGGCGCCTTCCAGGAGTTCGGGATCGCCACCCAGCGGACCTCGGTCTCGCCGTCGCCCCGCAGCCGCGTGACCTCGGCCATCGCGTAGAGGTGGCGCAGCGCGACGGTGGTCGACGCGCGCACCGCCACCTCCAGGCTCCGCTCGATCACGGAGGGCCACGCCGGCTGCACGGTGCGCGGCTGCGCGACGGCGTAGTTGTTGAGCACCACCCAGTAGCGGAGCTTCGGCATCGGCTGCTGCGGGTAGAGGCGCCTCCACGACGCGCCGAAGGAGTCCTCGCGCCGCATGGCGCCGCCGTAGATGATGTTGCTCGTCACCGCGCCGTCGACGAGGAGCCAGCTGTCCACCTGGCGCGGGGGGAACGCGCCGGGGATGCCGCTCGAGGCGAGCAGGATGTTCTGCAGGCGCCTGATGTCGCCGTCCTTCACGGCGCGCTGCGCGGCGAGTCCCCACCGGAACGGGAGCTGACTGCCGTCGTCGAGGTTCGTGGTGTTGATGAACAGCATCCGCCCGCGGATCGACTCGTCCGCGACCCGCCTGGCGAAGTCCATGTTGATGAAGCTGTCGACCTCGCGCTCGAGCCCGGGCACCTCCGCGAAGCTCGCGTTGTCGGGCATGAAGAACAGGAGCCCGCGCTGGCGGACCCAGTCGTCCTTCGGGTTGCGGTAGAGGCCGTCGACGGTCTCGAGATCCGCGGTGGTGCCCAGGAACGCGAACGGCGCGATCAGCGCGCCCGTGCTCACGCCGGACACCACGTCGAAGGTCGGCCGCCGGTCCGCCTGGCTCGCGGTCTCGCCCCAGCCGAGCAGGAAGCCGGTGCCGAACGCGCCCCAGTCGCCGCCGCCCGAGACCACGAGGACGTCGACCGCGGCGCCGGGTTGCCCCTGGATCTTGGCGTGGGCGTACCGGGCAAGGTCCTCCATCCCGGCGTGCGTGGCCGACTGCACCTGCTGCTGGAGCTCGGCCCGGCGGGCGAGGAGCGCCTCCTCCGTCTCGACGGGCCGCCTCTGCGCGCAGGCGGCGAGCGTGAGCGCGGCGATGGCCGGGAAGATCGTGATGCGGAGGGCGCGGGAATGCGTCATGGACGGGGAGTGTAGGGATGCGCGGCCCCCTAGAATCCTCGGTTCAGGAGACCCCCACGATGACGGCCTCGAATCAAGCCGCGACAGCCGCCGGCAAGCCCGCCCCGACCGCGAAGCCCAAGGTCGATCCCGAGACCGTGACGCTCTCGGGCTACGTGGTCGACGAGCGCTACGGCCCCGAGGCCGTCCCGACCCAGGACCCGTCGGACCCGTCGAAGCCCCACGCGCGCATCGGCGAGCCCGGGAGGTTTCCGTTCACCCGCGGCGTGCACTCCACCATGTACCGCAGCCGCCTCTGGACCATGCGCCAGTTCGCGGGCTTCGGCTCGGCAGACGACACCAACCGCCGCTTCAAGTACCTGCTCGAGAACGCGAAGGGCACCAAGGCGAACACCGGCCTCTCGACCGCGTTCGACCTCCCGACGCTGATGGGCCGCGACTCGGACGATCCGCTTTCGGCCGGCGAGGTCGGCCGCTGCGGCGTCGCGATCAGCACGATCGAGGACATGCACCGGCTTTACGCGGACATCCCGGTCGGCGAGGTGACGGTGAGCCAGACGATCAACGGCCCCGCCGCGGTGATCTGGGCGATGTACCTCGCGATGGCGAAGGAGCGCGGCGTCGACTGGTCGACGGTCGGCGGCACGCTGCAGAACGACATCCTGAAGGAGTTCCACGCGCAGAACGAGTTCATCTATCCGCCCGAGGCGAGCGTGAAGCTCGTGGTGGACACGATCGAGTTCGCGGCGCAGCACCTGCCGAAGTGGAACTCGGTGAGCATCTCCGGCTACCACATCCGCGAGGCCGGCTCGACCGCGACGCAGGAGCTCGCGTTCACGCTCCGCGACGGCATGGAGTACGCCGAGGCGTGCATCAGGCGCGGGATTCCCGTCGATTCCTTCGCGCCGCGGCTCAGCTTCTTCTTCAACAGCCACAACGAGTTCTTCGAGGAGATCTGCAAGCTCCGCGCCGCGCGCCGCATCTGGGCGCACGCCATGCGCGACCGCTTCGGCGCCAAGAGCGAGCGCAGCATGCTGATGCGCACGCACGTACAGACGGCCGGCTGCAGCCTCACCGAGCAGCAGCCCCTCAACAACATCGTGCGCGTCGCGTACCAGGCGATGGCGGGGGTGCTCGGCGGCTGCCAGAGCCTGCACACCGACAGCATGGACGAGACCCTGGGCCTCCCCACCGAGACCGCGGTGCGCGTCGCGCTGCGCACGCAGCAGATCCTCGCGCACGAGACCGGCGTGCATCGCACGGTCGACCCGCTGGGCGGCAGCTGGTACGTCGAGGCGCTCACCGACCAGATGGAGAAGGACGCCAACGGCTACATCCGCGAGATCGACGACATGGGCGGCGTCGTCGCGGGCATCCACAAGGGCTACTTCCGCCGGCAGATCGCCGAGGCGAGCTACCGCTTCGGCCAGGAGATGGAGGCGGGCGACCGGCTGGTGGTCGGCGTCAACGCGTACAACGAGGGCAACGAGGAGCAGCAGGTCGAGATCCTGCAGATCCCGCACACCGTCGAGACCGAGCAGTGCGAGCGGCTCGCCAGGTTCCGGAAGTCGCGCGACGCGGACGCCGCGAGGCGCGCGCTCGACGCGATCCGCGCCGCCGCGCGCGCCGGCAGCAACGTGATGCCCGCGCTGGTCGACGGCGCGCTCGCCAAGTGCACGCTCGGCGAGATGGTGCAGGCGATGGCCGACGTGTACGGCCGCTACTCGGGCGGCCCCGAGTGGTAAATTCGTCCCGTTCCTCCGGGACCATTTTCCGATGATCCGGCGCATCCT
Source organism: Phycisphaerales bacterium (assembly GCA_044351405.1). Classification (GTDB taxonomy): domain Bacteria; phylum Planctomycetota; class Phycisphaerae; order Phycisphaerales; family SM1A02; genus UBA966. The sequence continues at coordinate 4,248 of JBILFU010000022.1, read as the reverse complement.
CCTCGGCACGCTGGTCGGCACCCTCGCGGCGTTCGCGTGGGCGTACGTGAGCTGGTCCGCGGTGCGGCTCTACGACTGGGCGATCGCGCCGCTCCCCGCGCAGGCGGAGATCGCCCCCGCGATCGCGCATGCCGTCCCGCGCGACGGCGCCTACGCGTTCCCGTGGATCGACGCCGACACGCTGGCCAGCGCCGCCCCGGACGCGCGGCGCGCGGCGGTCGATTCGTGGCGGCAGGGCTCGATCGACGGGCCGGTCGGGATCCTCCTCGTCCGCAAGCACGGCAAGGACCCGCTCGCGCCGCAGCGGTACCTGACGGGCGCGGGCTACATGGCGTTCTGCGCGTTCCTGATGAGCGCGCTCATGGCCGGGATGCGCTGCCCGTCGTGGCCGGGGCGGTGGGCGATCGGCATGCTGATCGCGCTCTTCGCGGCCATGGCCGCCGACGGGCCGGACATGGCGTGGTTCCAGCTTCCCGCGCGCTGGGTCTACATGGGGATCGCCGACACGTTCCTCACCTGGACCGTCGCGAGCGCGGCCATCGCGGCGGTGGTTCGCCCCGCGGTGCCCGGCACCGCCGCGGCACACGGCTAGCATCCGGCGGATGCAGCCGCTCCGCGTGGCGATCTCCGACGCCTGGAGGATGGACGATCCCTCGCGCCTGCCGTGGATGCGGGCGCTGCGCGAGCGCTTCGAGGTGACCCTCGTCGCCGCGGGCGAGCGCCCCGACGTGCTCTTCCACTCCGACTTCGGACGCGAGCACTGGGGCTTCGACGGCCTCAAGGTCTACTTCACCGGCGAGAACATGCTTCCCGACCCGTGGCAGCACGACTTCGCGCTGACCTCGCTGCACCGGCCCGGCGACGCGCGCCACTATCGCATACCGGAGTTCCTCTACGCCATCCCCGGCCCGGAGTCGCTGGTGCGGCCCGCGGACTTCGACGCCCGGCGCGAGCTGCGCGCGAAGGAGGGTTTCTGCTCCTTCGTGGTGTCCAACCCGCGCGGCTCGGAGCGCAACCGCACCTTCCGGATGCTCGACCGCCGGCGCGGCGTGGCCTCGGGCGGCCGTCACTTCAACAACGTGGGCGGCCCGGTTCCGGACAAGGCCGCGTTCGCGCGCCGGTACCGCTTCAGCCTGTGCTTCGAGAACACCGTCGGCTCCGGATACACCACGGAGAAGCTGACCGACGCATTCCTGGCGCGGTCCGTCCCGATCTACTGGGGCAACCCCGACGTAGCCCGCGACTTCAACCCCGCGTCGATGATCTGCGCGCACGACTTCCCGACGCTCGAGGACCTGGCCGAGCACGTCCTGCGCGTGGATGCGGACGAGGACGCCTGCCTCGCGTACCTCCGCGAGCCGCCGCTGCGCGGGAACGCGGTCGATCCGTCGCTCCGCCTCGATGGCCTGCCCGACGCGCTGCACTCCTTCCTCGTCTCCGGGGCGCGGCCCGGGGAGCGCCGCTACCGCCGCCGCCGCCTGCGGGAGCACTGCTACGGTTCGCCGGCGGAGCAGAGCCTCCACGCGCTGCGGAGCAGGGCCGAGGGCCTGGCGTGGCGGCTGGGCCAGGCGTTCCGGCGCGTGGCGGGGCATCGGCGTCCCGCATAGCGGTGCCGGCCGGAACGCCGGCACCGATACAATGCGCGGTCCATGCCAGCTCCCGAGCGCAGTGTCCTCGAGTCGCTTGCCCGCACCGCCGCAGACGCGCTCTCCGCCCTGAAGGGCCTGCAGCGCGCTGACGGCCACTGGTGCGCCGAGCTCGAGGGCGACTCGATCCTGCAGAGCGAGTACCTGCTGATGAAGTGGATCCTGGGGCAGGAGCGCGCGCCGATGGCGGACGGGCGCGACGGCCCCGAGACGCTCGGGAGGATCGTCGCCTACCTGCGCGCGCAGCAGCGGCCGGACGGCGGCTGGGGCCAGTACCCCGGCAGCGCGGTCGACCTGAGCGCGACGGTGAAGGCGTATCTCTGCCTCAAGCTCCACGGCGACTCCCCGCAAGCGCCGCACATGCAGAGGGCGCGGGCGATCGTCCGCTCGATGGGCGGCGCGGAGCGCTGCAACAGCTTCACCAACTTCTACCTGGCGGCGCTCGGGCAGATCAGCTGGAACGCCGTCCCCGCGATCCCGCCGGAGGTGGTGTGGCTCCCGAAGTGGTTCTACTTCCACATGGACCGCCTGAGCGCCTGGAGCCGGACGATGATCCTGCCGCTGGCGGTGGTCGCGACGCTGCAGCCGACGCGGCGCCTCGGGAGCGCGCAGGGGATCGACGAGCTCTTCGTGAGCGAGCGCGACCGTCACCGCCTGAAGATGCGCGCGGACGTGCCCCCCTTCTGGCGCCTCTTCTTCCAGACCGTGGACACCGCGCTCAAGCTTGGCGGGCGCATCGTGGGGACCGGGCCGCGGATGCCCGCCATCCGCCGGGCCTACGACTGGATCCTGAAGCGCGCCTCGCAGGACGCGCCCGCGCGCACCGAGGGCCTCGGCGCGATCTTCCCGCCGATGGTCTACGTCCAGGTCGTCTTCCACGCGCTCGGCGTGAAGCGCTCGGATCCCCTGGTCGTGCGCGCGGAGAGGGACCTCGACGCGTTCTTCATCGAGGAGGACACGGACCTGGTGGGTCCGACGATCCACATCCAGCCGTGCTTCAGCCCGGTGTGGGACACCGGCATCGCGAGCTACGCGCTCACCGACTGCGGCCGCACCGAGGCCAACGATCCCGCGCTGGCCCGCGCCGCCGCGTGGCTGCGCGCCAAGGAGGTCCGCTGGCCGGGCGACTGGACGGCGAACGTCCGCCCCGGCACGAAGCCCGCGGGATGGTTCTTCGAGTACGAGAATGCGTGGTACCCGGACGTCGACGACACCGTGATGGTGGCGATGGCGCTGAAGCGCGCCGGCGGCGCCGAGAACGAGGCGGCCGCGCGCCGCGCCGCGGAGTGGGTCCTCGCGATGCAGTGCGACGACGGCGGATGGGCGGCGTTCGACCGCACCAGCAACCACCAGGTCTACGAGTACGTTCCCTTCGCCGACCACAACGCGATGCAGGACCCGTCCTGCCACGACATCACCGGCCGCACGCTCGAGTGCATGGGCTGGCTGGGGTACGACCGCAGCAACCCGTCGGTGGCGCGCGCGATCGAGTTCATCAAGCGCCACCAGGAGCCCGAAGGCTGCTTCTGGGGCCGATGGGGCGTCAACTACATCTACGGCACGTGGCAGGCGGTGATCGGCCCGATCCGCTGCGGCGTGCCGCGCTCCGAGCCGTGGATCCAGCGTGCCGGCGCGTGGATCAAGAGCGTGCAGAAGCCCGACGGCAGCTTCGGCGAGACCGCCAACAGCTACGAGGACCGCCGCCTGATGGGCACCGGCCCGAGCACCGCGAGCCAGACCGCCTGGGCGGCGATGGTGCTGCAGGAGGTCTACGGCGCCGACGACCCGGACCTCTGGCGCGCGCTCAAGTGGCTCGCCAAGACGCAGCTCACCGCCGCGCAGGCGGGCGACCCCGCGCTCAACCCGGACGGCGATCCCGCCGGCAGCTGGGTGGAGACCGAGTTCACGGGTACCGGATTCCCCAAGGTCTTCTACCTGCGCTACCACCTGTACCGGCACTACTTCCCCCTGATGGCCATCGGCCGCGCGCTCGCCGCGCACGGGATCGCGGTGCCGGAGCGCGGTCAGAACGGCACGGGCGCCGCGAACTCGACGCGCGAACTCGTCGCCGGGTGAACGAACGACAGTCGCTCGGCGTGCAGGCAGAGGCGCGGCGCCATGGCGCGCACCTCGGGCGGCGCGTAGAGGTCGTCGCCGAGGATCGGGTGCCCGATCGCGAGGAGGTGCACGCGCAGCTGGTGGCTGCGGCCCGTGACCGGCATGAGCTCGAAGCGGGTGCGCGCCGGCGCGCCGTCGCCGCAGGGCAGCCGCTCCCGCACCCGCCAGCGCGTCACGCTCGGCCGTCCGTGCACGAAGTCGACGACCTGGAGCGGCGTGTTGACGAGGTCCTTCCGGATCGGCAGGTCGATCTCGCCCTCGTCCCTCGGCGGAACACCGGCGGCGAGCGCGCAGTAGGTCTTCCCGGTCTCGCGGCGCTCGAACTGCATGCTGAGCGCGCGGTGCGTGGCGGCGTCGAGCGCGACGACGAGCACGCCGCTCGTGTCGCGGTCGAGCCGGTGCACGACGCGCGCGCCGGGGAAGCGCGCGGCGAGGCGCGCGACCAGGCAGTCGGCCTTCCCGGAACCGATCCCCGGCACCGTGA
>JBILFU010000198.1:0-4203 GCA_044351405.1 Phycisphaerales bacterium | reverse complement strand
GATGGCGAGCGTGTTGTCCTTGCTCGAGAACTGGCCGGGGAACGCCTCGATGAAGCCCTTCTTGGCGACCTCGAGCTCCTCCGCCGTCACCGGCTCCTCCTGCATGCGGCGGAACTCGTCGCGGATGAGCTTGATGGCGAGGGCCACGGTCGGGTTCTTCGACTCGAACGCGGCGCCGAAGACGCCGGGGTAGTACGTGCCCGCGCCGAACCGCGAGCCGACGCTGTACGCCAGGCCCTCGTTGGAGCGGATGTTCTTCATCAGGCGGCTCGTGAACCCGCCGCCGCCGAGGATGTCGTTCATCACCTCCGCGGCGAAGTAGTCCGGGTCGTCGCGCTGGATGCTGCGGCGGCCGACGCGGACCTTGCCCTGCGGGATGTCCTTGGCCACGTGGTAGACGCCCGGCTTCACCAGGTGCGTCGGCGCGGGCGGGTTCGGCACCTGCTCGCCGCGCTTCCAGCCGTCCATCGCCTTGGCGAGGCGGGCCAGCATGTCGTCCGGGTCGAAGTCGCCCGTCACGGAGACGATCACGTTGCCCGGGTGGATCAGGCGGGCGTGCTGCGCGCGCAGGTTCTCCTGCGTGATCGCGTCCCAGCCGTCCTTGGTGGGCTCGGCGCTCTCGAAGTGGTCCTCGCCGTACACCAGGTAGTCCCACTCGCGGCCCAGGATCGAGCCTGCGTCGTCGTTGCGCTGCTTCATGCCCTCCATCGCCTGCCCGCGGAGGATCTCCAGGCGCGCCTGGTCAAAGCCCGGGTTGCGGAGCATGTCGAAGAAGAGCGTCATGCTCTCGTCCAGGTTCGACTTCAGGCAGTTCATGGTCGCGACGACGGTCCCGCCGCCCGCGCTCACGCCGGCGTTCGTGGCCAGGAAGTCGAGCCGCTCGTCGAGGTCCGCGGGCTTGACCCCCGCCGTGCCGCCCGAGCGCATGAGGGACGCCATCGCGGCGGTGAGGCCGGGGATCTCCTTCGGGTCCATGTGCCCGCCCGCCTTGAAGGTCAGGCTGAGGCTCACGAGCGGGAACTCCTTGCTCGGCGCCATGTAGACGGCGGTGCCGTCCGGCAGCGTTCGGCGGAAGTCCTTGGCCATGGGCGGCACGAAGTCGAGCGCCGCGTACTTGAGGTCCTCGGGGCGGGCGGGGAGCTTCGCGGAGCGGTCGGCGGTCCAGGGCGCGGCGGCGCCCTTCGCCGGAGCGGCGGCCGGTGCGGCTGACTGCTGCGGTGCGGCGCCCGCGAGGAGCGCGGCGCCGGCGACGAAGGCTGCGATGGAGGCGGTGGTCTTCATGGTGGTGTGCCTGTGGTGGTGTGGCTGCGGGGGTTGCGCGGCGCGGCGCGCGGTCACTTGCCGCCCTCGAGCTCCGCGAGCCGGGCGTTCATCTTCTTCTTCAGGAAGTCCATGACGGGCGCCATCTGCGGCGGCACCTGCGCCGCCTGCTCCTCGAGCTGGGCCAGTCCCTCCTTGAGCTTGGCGGCGTCCTTCTCCTCGGAGATCTTCTTGGCGGCCTGGCGCGCCATCGCCTGCATGGGCGCGGGCAGGGCGGCCAGGTCGGGGTCGGCCGCAGGCGCGGCGCCCGCCTTGCGGACGTAGGTGGCCACGGAGCGGTTGTTCTTCCCGAAGTACGTGTTCGCGACTCGCTTCACGTCCTCGGCGGTCACGGCCTGGATCTTCGCGCTCTCCTTGTTGATCTCGCTCCAGTCGCCGAGCGCCTCGGCGTAGGCGAGCTGGATCATCAGGAAGAAGTTGTTCTGCAGCCGGCGGTAGCTGTCGGCCATCGCCTGGTTCTTCACCTTCTGCAGCTCCTGCTCGCCGACGGGCTCCTTCTGCAGGCGCTCGAGCTCGGCGTACCACGCCTCCTCGAGCTGGCGCGGGGTGGCGTCGCCCTTGGTCTCGGCCTCGAAGCTGAAGGCACCGCCGTACTTGCGGCTGTCCTGCGCCGCGCGCGCGGAGCTGGCGATCTCCTTGCCCTCGACCATCGTCTTGTAGAGCCGGCCGGTGCGGCCGTTCAGGATCGACGACATCACGTCGAGCGCGTACGAGTCCCTGTGCTGGAACGGCACGGTGTGGTAGCGCACCTCGACCTGCGGCTGCGTGTCCGCCTCGGCGTCCATGCGCATCTCCGCCTTCTGCTCCTGCTCGAGCGTCACCACCGGCGGGGGCGGCATGCGTCCCGGCTCGAGGCGGCTGAAGTAGCGGGTGATGGTCTGCTTGGCGGCGGCGGGGTCGAAGTCGCCGACGATGATGCCGACCAGGTTGTTGGGGCGGTAGTACGTGTTCCAGTACTTCATCGCCTCCTCCATCGTGTAGCTGTTCAGGTCGCTGGTCCAGCCGATGACGGGCCACGAGTAGGGGCTCGACATCCAGAACATGCTCTCGAACTGCTCCTGGAACGGGCCGGTCGGCGTGCTCTCGGTGCGCAGCCGGCGCTCCTCGTGGACCACGTCGCGCTCGCTGTAGAACTCGCGGAAGACGCTGCCGTCCAGGCGGTCCGACTCCATCCATGCCCACAGCTCGAACTTGTTGCTCGGGACGCTGATGAAGTAGAAGGTCAGGTCGTAGCTCGTGAAGGCGTTCATGCCCGTGCCGCCCGCCGCCGAGTAGATCTTGTCGAACTCGTCCTTGACGATGGTGGCCAGCGTCGCCTGCTGCTCCTTCAGGCTCCGGACCTGCTTCTCCAGGTCCTCCTTGCGCTGCTTGCCGGAAGGCGTGGACGCGTCGGCCGTGGCGGCCTCGGCCTCGAGCCTCTTGATCTCGTCGTCGCCGGCCTTGCCCTGCTGCTCGTCCATCAGCGCCTTCAGGTCGGCGCGCAGCCGCGCGAGCTCGGGCGTGTCGTTCCTCGGGTCCCACGCGTCGGCGATGTCGCCCTTGAAGTAGCGGTCGTACTGCGCGGTCCACGTCAGCTCGTTGATCTTGTCGCGCAGCGCCTTCTGGCGCTCGCGGAAGTCCGCGTCGCGCTTGGCGTCCCGGGTGCCGATGGTGTCGGTGCCCTTGAACATCATGTGCTCGAAGAAGTGGCTGATGCCGGTGATGCCCGGGCGCTCGTTCACCGAGCCGACCTTGGCCAGCCAGCCCGCGGAGACGGTGTTCGGCTGGTCGTGGCGCGGAACCAGCAGGAACTTCATGCCGTTGGGGAGCGTGAAGATCTCGGGGTCCACCTGCTGCGCCAGGGCGGCGGGGGACAGGGCCAAGGCGGCGGCGAGCAGGGCGGCGGTTCGTGCGAGGCGCATGGTTCGGGGTCTCCGTTGCGTGAGCCGGTGCTGGTTCCGGGACCATCCGGCGAAGGACGGGGAAGGCTACCCCCGAAACCCGCGCGAAGGGCCGTTGCGCCGGGTCCGTCCGGGGCTATCGTCTGACCATGCCCCTTCGCGCCCGTCCCGTTCTCGGACGCGCGGCACGGTGTCTCGCCGTCGCGGCGGTGGCCGCCGTCTCGTCCTCGGCCTTCGGGCAGCTGCGGGTGGCGACCTACAACATCGTGAAGATGCAGGGTGACCCGAACGCGGTCCGCAACGTGCTGGCCGCCATGCACGCCGACGACCGCGGCGGCTTCGCGGCTCCGATCGGCGTGATCGTCTTCAACGAGGTGACGCAGTCGTCGCTGTCGGCGCTGCAGTCGGCGGTCAACGCCGCCGCGCCCGCGGGCGTCACCTATGCGCGTGCCACCTACACCACGTCGTCCTCCGAGGACGGCTCGGGCGGCGCGCGCGCGGCGTTCTACCGGACCGACCTCCTCTCCGAGGTGACCTCGGGCTTCCAGGACATCTCCACCGGCGCCGGCCGCAACGGCGACCGGTGGCTCTTCCAGCTGGTCGGCTATTCGTCCGCCGCCGCGCGGTTCTACGTGTACGGCGCGCACCTCAAGGCATCCTCCGGGAGCTCCAACGAGGCCATCCGGCTGACGGGCGTGCAGGCGCTGCGGGCCAACGCCGACGCGCTCGGTGCGGGCGTGCGCGCCGTCTACGCCGGGGACATGAACTTCTACACGAGCGCGGAGGACGGGTACCAGGCGTTCATCGCCGCGGGCAACGGCGCCGCGACCGACCCGCTCGGCAGCGCCGACTGGACCGGCTCCGCCAACGCGTGGAAGCACACGCAGAGCCCGCGCGACATCGTGGCGGACGGGCTGGTCGGCGGGGGAATGGACGACCGGTTCGACTTCGTGCTGCCCACCGCGCAGCTCGCCGACGGCGAGGGGATCTCCCTGATCGCCGG
>JBILFU010000197.1:0-4222 GCA_044351405.1 Phycisphaerales bacterium | reverse complement strand
GTGGAGTCGGGACTCCGCGAGCTGGGCGCGCGGCTGGTGGAGGCACCGCTCGACCGCACCGGCACCGGGCTCCTCGCCGAGCTGGCGGCGCGCGACTTCTACGCGGACTTCATGGCGCGCGAGCGCCCGGACGCGGTGCTTGCATACAACCCGAAGCCCATCTTCCACGCCGTACCCGCGGCGCGCCGCGCGGGCGTCCGGCGCGTGTCCGCGATGGTCACCGGGCTCGGGTACGCGTTCACCAGCCGCGACCTGCGGGCTCGCGCCCTGGCGGTCGTCGCCATGCGCCTCTACCGCCGCGCGCTCCGGGCCGCCGACTGCGTGATCTTCCAGAACCCCGACGACCGCGAGTTCTTCGGCCACCTGGGCCTGCTCGCCGGCGTGCGCGACGTTCGGCAGATACCGGGCAGCGGCGTGGACCTGGCGCGCTTCGCGGCCGTGCCCATCGTGGAGCCGCCCTCGCGCATCGATTTCCTCTTCTGCGGGCGCCTGCTCCGCGACAAGGGCGTCACGGACTTCGTCGAGGCCGCCCGCGCGCTGCGCGCCCTCCGCACCGACGCCGACCGCTGCCGCTTCATGGTCGCCGGCTTCGTGGACCGCAACCCGTCTTCGGTGACCCAGGACGAGGTGGATTCCTGGGTGCGCTCGGGCGCGGTCGAGTACCTCGGTCGCCTGGAGGACGTGCGCCCCGCGCTCGGCGCGTGCAGCGTCTTCGTGCTGCCGAGCCATCGCGAGGGTCTGCCGATGGCGGCGCTCGAGGCCATGGCAACGGGTCGCGCCGTGGTGGCCGGCGATGCGCCGGGCTGCCGGTCGGTGGTGGAGGACGGCGTCAGCGGGCTGCTGGTGCCGCCGGGCGCGCCGGCCGCGCTCGCGGTCGCGATGGAGCAGTTCCTCGAGGACCCGGCGCTCGTGGTGTCGATGGGCCGCGCCGGGCGCGAGCGCGCCGAGCGGCTCTACGACAGCAAGCGCGTGGCGGCCGAGGCCGCGGCGGCGGTCCTGGGCGGCTGATCCGTCCTCAGCGCTTTGCGACGCCGACGACCGTGCCGCGGATCTCGCCGAGGTCGCGCGAGCCCGCGCCGTACACCCAGCCGCGCACGATCTTGCCGTACTGGATGTAGTTGCGGCTTCCGCGGCGCATCCAGAAGTCGAGCGATCCGTCGCCGTTCCAGTCCTGGACGTTGACGATGTCCGCCGGGGCCAGTCCGGTGCGGCGGCGCGCCAGGAGCGCGTATTCGCCGGCATCGTCCTTCTTCACCAGGTCGATCTCGATGTTCCCCGACTGCCAGACGATGTCCTGCTGGCTGTCGCCGTTGAAGTCGCCGAACCCCGCGATGCGCACGCCCGCCGGGCGCCACGCGATGGTGGGGAAGGTGGGCGCGGCGCCGTCCGCGGCCACGATCACCTTCACCTCGCCGGTCTCTCGGTCGCGGGCCAGGATGTCCACCTTGTCCTTCGCGCGGAAGTTGCCGGTGTAGATCACCCACTCGCCCTCGGGCAGCTCGTACTCGTCGCTCTCGGCGACCGCGCCGCCGTCGATGTGCCAGACGCGCACCAGCGTCGGGTCCATCATGTTCTGGAGCACCACGTCGTCCTTCCGGTCGCCGTCGACGTCCGCCACCGCCACGGCTTCGAAGCCGGTTGGCAGTCGGTCGATGGTCGCGGTGGAGAGCACGGAGAAGCCGTCGCGCTTCCAGTACTTCAGGTAGCCGCCCTGGGCCACGAACACCACGTCGCCGGAGAGGTCGCCGTTCATGTCTCCCGTGCCGGCGTACGACGAGCCCGGGGGCAGGGTGCCGATCTCGATGAACCGCGGCCGCTGGGCCTTGTGCTTGCCGTCCGTCTGCAGGATGGACACCGTGCGACCCTCGAGCGCGATGGCCGAGCCCGAGATGACGCCCCAGTCGTAGGTGATGGGCGAGAGCGGGATGGTGATGTTGGTGGGGCCGGAGCCGGTGCCGGGCGTGCCGCCGCCCGTGATCGAGCCGTCGGTGCCGGGCCGGCCGCCGCCGGTGCCGCCGTCGCCGCCGGGCACGGGGCCGGTCGGGTCGTTGCCGCCGCCGCCGCCGCCGCCACCGCCGCCGCCACCGCCGCCGCCGCCCTCGGCGACGACGAACTCGAACGGGAACACGGTGCCCGCGCTTCCGGTCGGGGTCTCCGCGCCCACGATGCACAGTGCGCTCGCCGCCGCCGGCATCGCGACGGCGCGGCCGAGGTTGGCGCCCGACGGCGCGTCCGGGGTCCACGCGTCGCCGCGCTCCTCGGTGGTGCCGCGGAACGCCCAGCCGGTGGCGCCCCGGCTGAACGCGAAGGCGCAGCCGGCGTTGATCACGGTCACCTTGGTGTCGGGGTCGTCCACCGACGGCGTCTCGGTGTCGAAGCCGGGAGCACCGACGAGCAGCTGCGGCGGGTCCTCGTGCGAGGCCGCCACCGCGAAGCCGAAGTTGTTGTTGAGGTACGCGAAGCGCGGCAGGAGCGTGGCGTCGAGCTCCCACGTGTCGCCGCCGTCCTCGCTGCGGTAGACGAACGCCGCGCCGTTGCCCGAGACGGGATCGGCCTCGTCGCCGGAGGCCTGCGACGGGGCGCCGACCACCACCCACTTGGACGACGCGCCGTCGACCACCGCCACCGCGGATCCGAAGCCCGCGCCCGTGGAGGGTTGCGCCTGCGAGAGCCGCGCCGCCTCCTCCCAGCCGTCCTTGCCCAGGCGCAGCACGAGCGCGCTGCCGGCGTTCACCTTGCCCTCGACGTCGTCGTTCTGGATGCCCGCCACCAGGAGGTCGCCGTGCAGCGCGAGCTTGGTGCCCATCTGGTCGTTGGCGCCGGCGTTCTCGTCGGCATACCGGGCGGCCAGCGCGTACTGGCCGCCGTCGCCGCGGTCGAAGACGTAGACCGCGCCGCCGTTGGTGTCGCCGCAGAGCGGGCAGCCCACGGCGATGCGCCCGCCGTCCGCCGCGACGCTGAACCCGAACTGGTCGATCGCCTGCAGGTCATCGGGCGCCAGCACCTGGCTCGGCACGCGCGAGACATCGCCGAACGACTGGACGCTCGCGGCGTCGCCCCAGGAGTCGCCCGCGCCCTTGGCGTAGACGAACGCGGCACCGCTGAACATGGCCACCGAGTCGTACGCCCACGCGCCGATCACGATGTCCTCCGTGTCGGGGTCGATGGCGACCGCGGTGCCGGTCTGCGACAGCGCGCGCGCCGGTGCGATCAGCCGCTGCACGAAGGTCCATGCGCCCGTGCCCGTGTCGCGCCGGAAGACGAACGCCGCGCCGGCGCCGTTGGTTCCCAGGTTGAGCGCCGGGAAGCGCCGGTCGACCAGGCGCACGTCGGGCGCGCCGATCACGGCGAGGGTGTCGGTCATCGCGAGCGCGAAGCCGAACCGCGAGCCGGTGCCCGGTGCCTCGGGCGAGAGCGGGTCGACGCGGAAGCGCGTACCGGCCGCCCAGCCGTCGATCTCCGCGGGCTGCGCGGTTGCGGTCGCGGCGAGCGACAGCGCGGCCGATGCGGCGAGGGCGCGAGCGAAGCCGAGGGGGTGGCCCGAGGGGGGTGTGCTCATGAATCGACCCATTGGAATCCAATATGATGCTCGAACGGTCATCGGATCGCGGATCTGTCCTGAATTCATGGATTTCCGTGACATAGCCCGCTCCGACCCGCGTTCTTGCCCAATCGGGGCGGCATTGCTCCGCCAGCGTCCGAGAACAGAGGCTCCCATGGCATCCCAAGACACGATCCAGCGTGCATTCGTCCGGACCCTCGGTTCCGGCCTCGTCCTTTCGGCGGCCTTCGCGATGGGGGCGCCGGCCGTGGCGCAGGATCCGCGGCCCGGCAACCAGCCCGCGAACCAGCCGGCCGGTGCGCAGGCGCCGGCGGGCAACGCCGGCCAGGACGGCCAGCGCGGCGGCGGGCGCGGCCAGCGCGGCGGCGGGCCCGGAGGCATGTTCCGCGGCATGGGCCGCATGGGCATCCAGAGCCAGATCCGCGAGTCGTTCGAGCCCGACTTCGTGCGGCGCGACGTGCCGCTCTTCAAGGAGCAGCTCTCCCTCGAGGACAGCCAGATGGCGATCGTCGAGCAGCTCATGAACGACTACGAGGACGCCTTCGGCCCGGCGCGCGACGAGGTCACCGAGCAGATGCAGGCGATCGGCCGCCAGATGATGGCGCCCATGATGACGCCCGACATGCAGGAGAAGTGGCGCGGCGCCATGGACGAGGCTCG
>JBILFU010000196.1:0-4235 GCA_044351405.1 Phycisphaerales bacterium | reverse complement strand
TGGCCTCGGTGCTGGGCGCGGACCCGGACGCCCCCGGACTGGCCGACATGCTGGCCGGCCGCCAGGTGGAGCCGCAGCAGGCCCACGGCGTGGCCGTCTACGGCCCCGGCTCGCCGGCCGACCGCGTGTACGAGCGGCTGGCGACCGACGAGATGCGCCGGATCCTGGCCCGCCTGCGCGAGCGCTACCAGGTGGTGATCGTCGACCTTCCGCCCGCGCTCGTCGCCGGCGAGTCGATGGTGGTCGCCGACTGCTGCGACGCCGCGGTCCTCGTGGTGCGCGCCGAGGTGGACGAGCGCGGACTGGTGGGCAAGTTCGTGCACCAGCTCCAGGAGACGCACGCCGTCGTCATCGGCACCGTGCTCATGCGGCCCTCGCAGACCGTCGGCGGCTACTTCCGCAAGAACGCGGAGCTGATGGCCGAGTACGCGAAGCCCGGGGCCCCGGAGGCCAAGTCCTGAGCCAGCCGCGGCCCATCCCCGGGAGCGGCCCGTGAGCGCGGAGCGCCGCGGCGGGTCGTGGCTCGTCACCGGCGGAGCGGGCTTCGTGGGATCGCACCTCTGCGATGCGCTGGTCGCGTCGGGTGCGTCGGTGGTCGCGGTGGACGACCTGTCCACCGGGCTCCTCGCCAACCTCGACGGCGCACGCGCCTCGGGGCGCGTCGACTTCGTGCACGGCACCGTGTCCGCCGCGCTCGGCGGCCTGCGCGGGCAGCGCTTCGACGGCATCTTCCACCTGGCCGCCGCGGTCGGCGTGCGGCTGGTGGTGGAGGACCCGGCCGCGGCCGCGGAGACGAACATCCGCGAGACCGTCGCGGCGCTCGACTTCGCGCGCGAGGGCCGCACGCCGTTCCTCCTTGCGAGCTCCAGCGAGGTCTACGGCCGCGGCGTGCGCGCCCCGTTCCGCGAGGGCGACGACCTGCTCTTCGGGCCGCCCACCGTCTCGCGCTGGAGCTACGGCCTCTCCAAGGCAATCGACGAGCACCTGGCGCTCGCCGCGGCCGCGCGCGACGGGCTTCCCGTGACCGTGGCCCGCCTCTTCAACACCGTCGGTCCCCGCCAGCGCGGGCGCTTCGGGATGGTGCTGCCGCGGTTCGTCGATGCCGCGCTCGCGGGCGAGCCGCTCGAGGTGCACGGCTCGGGCCGGCAGGTGCGCTGCTTCTGCGACGTGCGCGACGTGGCGGCCGCGCTGCGGTCCATGATCTCGTCGCCTGCCTGCCGCGGGCGCGTCTTCAACCTGGGCAGCGACCGGCCGGTGACCATCGAGGACCTGGCGGCCTTGGTGCTGCGCACCACCGGCAGCGCGGCCGGCATTCGGCGGGTCCCGCACGCGGAGGTCTTCGGCGGCTCGTTCGAGGACCTCGCCGTGCGCGTCCCGGACATCTCCGCGATCCGCGCGGCGATCGGCTTCGAGCCGGCCATCCCCCTGGAGGCCACGGTCGCGGACCTGGTGGCCTCGCGCGCCGGCGTGGCGGGAGGCCGGCCGTGAACTGCGACCAGTTCGGGCACGCGGAGCGGATGGCCGGGGTGCTCGCGCTCCTGCTGCAGTCGCTCCCGGCGCTGGTCGCCGCGTTCGTCGTGACCGTCGCGGCAGTGCCGGTCGTGCGCTCGATCGCGCACCGCACCGGGGTGGTCGACCGGCCGGACCGGGTGCGCAAGCTGCACGGACGGACGGTCGCGTACCTCGGCGGCGTCGCCGTGTTCCTGGGCGTGTTCGCGGGGATCATCGTCAGCGCGTTCTTCGGCGGCAGGAGCCTGGAGTCGCTCCCGCCCGTGCCGGTCTCGGTCGTGCTCGGGATGATCGCGATCACCTTCACGGGCCTGGCCGACGACATCTGGAAGTTCGATGCGCGCCTCAAGATCGCCGGCCAGCTGGTCGCGGCCGCCGCGCTCGCCGTCGAGAAGATCGGCGTCAACGTGGCGGTGGGCCTGCTGAGCCCGGTCTTCGGCGCCCCCGAGGAGCCGCTCTTCGTGCTCGGCGGCGTGGCGGTCGCCAACGCGACGCTCTTCTACTGGGTGGGCACCGGGCTGGTGGCGGCGTTCGTGCTGGGGGGCAGCAACGCCGCGAACCTGCTCGACGGGCTGGACGGGCTGCTGACCGGGATCACGGGCGTGATGTGCGTGGGGCTCCTGGCGCTCTCGCTCGCCATCGTCTACGCGTTCCCGCCGGACCCGGGCACGGTGCTCACGGAGAACGGCTCGATGGCCGGCGCCCGCATCACGCTGTGCATGAGCCTGCTGGGCGCGTGCCTGGGGTTCCTGCTCTACAACTTCAACCCGGCGTCCATCTTCCTGGGCGACGCGGGCAGCCTGCTGATCGGCTACCTGTCGGTGACGATCATCATGACCTTCGCCAACCTGGGCCCGTTCCAGTGCGCCTGGGCGGCGCAGGGCGAGGCGGTCGCCGGTCCGACGGGCGCCGGCCCGCTCCTGCCGCCGTCGGGGCTGGGCGTCGGCGACGCATTCGCGTCCGCGGCATCCGTGCTCGTCATGTGCGGGCTGGCCATGTTCGGGCTGCCCATCCTGGACACGGCGCTCGCGATCATCCGCCGCCGCCGCGCGGGCGTGCCGTTCTCCACTCCTGACGCGAACCACATCCATCACCGCGTGAAGCGCGCGATGGAGGGCTCCGTCCGCCGCACCGTGCTCGCCCTGTACGGCATGGAGTTCGGGCTGGTGCTCCTGGGGCTCGCGGTGGCGGCCACGGCGATCTTCGCCCACGGCCGCATGCTCTGGCCGTTCCTGGGGCTGGTCGCGGCCTTCCTCGGGCTGCTCCTCCTCGGGATGCGCGGCACCGGCGCGGCGCCGACCGTCGTTCGGGCCAGGGCCGAGCCGGCCCCCGGCGCCCGTGCGGAAGACCTTCGGAATCCCGGATGACCGGCGACGCCGGCCATGTCCCGGTCCTCCTCGACTCCGTCCTGCGCCACCTTGCCCCCGTGCCGGGCGACTCCGCGGTCGACCTGACCGCCGGCCGCGGCGGACACGCCGAGACGGTGGCCCGTGCCATCGCGCCCGGCGGCAGGCTCCTGGTCTGCGACCTCGATGCTGGCAACCTCGTGCACGCCGCGGGCCGGGCCGCGGCCGTGGCCGGCACGGAGGTCGCATCGTTCCACGGCAGCTTCGCGGTGGCCGACCGGGAGGCGCGGCGCCTGGGCCTGGCCGCCGACTGCGTCCTGGCGGACCTCGGCTTCGCGAGCACGCAGATGGACGATCCCGCCCGGGGGATGTCCTTCCAGGCGGACGGGCCCCTCGACATGCGGCTGGACACCTCGCGCGGGGAGACCGCGGCGGACCTGCTGGCCAGGCTGCCGGAGCGGGACCTTGCCGACGCCATCTTCCGGCTGGGGGAGGATCCGTTCGCCCGGCGCATCGCGCGCGTGGTGGTGGAACGGCGGACCCGGCAGCCCCTGCGGACCACCCAGGACCTGGCGGGTGCGGTGCTGGCCGCGTACGGGGCCCGTGCCCGCCAGAGCCGGATGCACCCGGCCACCCGGACCTTCATGGCGCTGCGGATCATGGTCAACGACGAGCTGGGCGCCCTTCAGGGCCTGCTCGGTGCGCTGCGCCAGGGAGGGGCGGCGATCCGCGGCGGGACCGCCGGCTGGCTCCGGCCCGGATGCCGCGCGGCGGTGATCTCCTTCCACAGCCTGGAGGACCGGTTGGTCAAGCACGCCATGGCGGAATGGGAGTCCGAGGGCCTCGGCGAGCGCCTGACCCGCAAGCCCGTCGAGCCGACGGACGCGGAGGTGGCCGCCAACCGCCGGGCGCGGAGCGCCAAGATGCGCGTCTTCCGCTTCGGTGCCGGGAGCGGCGCCGGCGAGTGATGCGATCGGGCCGCCGCAGCCGATGACACCCGTGGCGGAGCCCGGGCGGCCGGGCGTTCCGCATGGATGCATTTCGGCCAAGAAGGCCAAGGAACGTGTCGTCATGACGCGCGAGAACAAGCTTGCCCTGGTGATCGGTTTCGGTCTGATGCTCTTCGTGGGGATCCTGGTGTCCGACCATTTCGCGGCGCAGCGGTACGACCCCGCCGCGGTGGCGCAGGCGGATCCCGTCGCGCCCGAGGAGAGCGTGCAGCTGGAGGCGGTCGGGCTGGAGCAGCTCGCCGAGGCGGTGCCCGCGGCCCCGGCCGCGCCGGTCGATCTGGTCGCCGGCGGCACCAGCGCGCTCCCGGATGCGGTGGCGGTCGCCGATGCGCCCGTGCCCGGCACGGACGCGGTCGCGATGCCGGTCGAG
>JBILFU010000195.1:0-4253 GCA_044351405.1 Phycisphaerales bacterium | reverse complement strand
GCCGCACGGGCGAGGATCGCGCAGTTGGCCTCGACGCGCCGCGCCGCGGCGATCGTCGGCATCAGGCGTTCCTGCACGTCGACCACGAGGAGCGCGGTCTCCTCGGGGCGCAGGCGCGGGATGGCGGGGTGGGCTGCCACGGCCGTCAGACTCGGAGCGCCGGCTCCTCGCGGAGCCGGTCGCGGTAGCGAGCGCGGATCGGATCGGCGACGTCCGTCACGAAACGGTCGACCTGCTCCGCGGCGCGGCCGACGTAGCGCGCCGGGTCGCCGACCGAGCCCCAGTCGAGGCCGGCGAACATCGGGTCGGACTTCAGGCGCTCGAGGAGGTCGTTGGGCGCACCGTGCTCCTTGACGCGCCGGCCCGCCTCGAGGCTGTGGCGGCGGATCGCCTCGTGCGCCTCCTGACGGTCCGCGCCGCGCGCGGCCGCGGCGAGCAGGATGTCCTCGCTCGCCATGAACGGGAGCTCGGCCTCGAGGTGCGCGCGGATCACCGCCGGGTGCACGACGAGGCCGCCGAGCACGTTCGCCAGGATGTCGAGCGCGCCGTCGAGCGCGAGGAACGCCTCCGGCAGCGAGAGGCGGCGGTTCGAGCTGTCGTCGAGCGTGCGCTCGAGCCACTGCGTCGCCGCGGTGTCGAGCGCGTTGCCCGAGAGGTTCATCACGAACCGCGCGAGACCGGTGGCGCGCTCGCAGCGCATCGGATTGCGCTTGTAGGCCATCGCGCTCGAGCCGACCTGGTCCTTCTCGAAGGGCTCCTCGACCTCCTTGAGGTTGGCGAGGAGCCGCAGGTCGTTGCAGCACTTGTGGATCGCGGCGGCGGCCACGGCGAGGGAACCGAGCACCTGCGCGTCGACGAGGCGCGGGTACGTCTGGCCGCAGACGCTCCACGTGCGGCCGGCGGGCCACCCGAGCGCGGCGACGAAGCGGCGCTCGAGCTCGTCGACCCTCGCGGCGTCCCCGCCGCAGAGCCCCAGGTACGAGGCCTGCGTGCCCGTCGCGCCGCGCAGCCCGCGCAGGCGCAGGCCCTCGAGGCGGAGCTCGACCTCCGAGAGCGCGATCGCGAGGTCCTGCGCCCAGAGCGTGGCGCGCTTGCCGACCGTGGTCGGCTGCGCCGGCTGGTAGTGCGTGAAGCCGAGCGTCGGCAGCGCGCGGTGCAGGGCGGCGAACGCGGCCGCGCGGTCGATGGCGCGCGCGAGCTTCCCCGCGACGATCGCGAGCGCGTCGCGCAGGATCAGCGTGTCCGCGTTGCAGACGACGTCCTGGCTTGTCGCCCCGAGGTGGATGACGGCCCGTGCGCCCGGCGCCGCGTCGCCGAAGGCGTGCACGTGCGCCATCACGTCGTGGCGCAGGCGTGCCTCGTGCGCCGCTGCCGCGGCGAAGTCGATGTCGTCGAGGTGCGCGCGGAGCTCCGCCACCTGCGCCGCGGTCACGGGCAGGCCGACGGCGTGCTGCGACTCCGCGAGCGCCGCCCAGATCCGGCGCCACGTCGAGTGCTTTCGCTGCGCGCTCCACGCCCGGCGCATCGCTGCGCTGGCGTTCCGGGTCTCGAGCGGCGACTGGTATCCGTCGTGCGGGGCGGTGGACACGCCGGGATGGTAGTTCCCGCTCAGCGCCTCTTCGAGCCCAGCCGGTTCTCGGTGCCCGCGAGGAGCCGCTCGATGTTCCCGCGGTGCTTGGCGATCACCAGGACCGCGACCGCGCCGGTCACGACCAGCGCCGGTACCGCGTGCGCGATCGGCAGCTCGCCGTCCGGGGTGCCCTCGCCCGTGCGCAGGATGGCCGCGGCCGCCACGGTGAGGGGAATGGCGGCGGCCGCCGCGATGCTCGCGATGCTCATGTAGCGCGTGGCCGCGAGCAGCACCGCCCAGAGCCCGATCGCCACGAGGAGCGGCCCCGTCAGCACGGGGTAGACGGCGAGCATGGCGCCGCTCCCGGTTGCCACGCCCTTGCCGCCCCTGAACCCGACGAACGGGCTGAACATGTGCCCGAGCACCGCCGCGATCGGGAGCATCAGCCACCACCACATGTCCGCACGGGCGATCTCCTCCGGCGCGCGGCCGAGGATCCCGGCGGCGCGCCCGGCCGCGAGCACCGGCGCCGCGCCCTTGGCGGCGTCGAGCACGTACACGAGCACGCCCCACCTCCATCCGAGGGCCCGGCTGACGTTCGTGGCGCCGATGTTGCCGCTTCCCACCTTGCGCAGGTCGACGCCCTTCATGCGGGCGACGATCGGGCCGAACGGGATGCTGCCGCAGGCGAAGGCAGCGGCGCAGGCGAGGGGCCAGGCGGTCAGGCCGGAGGCGGTCATGACAAGAATCGTAGTGGATTGTCCTGATAATGCGGGATTTTCCCGACTTCCGTGATGGGAGGCGACCCGCAATCGCGTGATGAAGGGTGGCACGTGCCCGTCGAGCTGTTTCGCGCATGTTGCCGCGGTTCTCCTGTCCCGGTTCCCGGGATCGGTTCCTCGTCCCCCGGTTTCCTTCCTTCCCTCTCTGGAGTTCAACATGTCAAAGTCGTTCGTGGTGCTGTGCGCTGCCGCGCTGTCGTCGTCCGCGTTCGCGGGGTTCACCTCCGCGGTGATCGATGACTTCTCCGGCTCGGCCGGCCTTGGATTCACGCGCGCGCCGAGCGGCGGCGCCTCCGTCGTCGGCGGAGAGGGCCTCCTGCCCTCCGGCGGCGGGTTCGGATACGTCGGCGACTACAACGCCGTCGGCTTCAACGGGGTCTCGCTCAAGGTCACCGGAGACCTCAGCGGCGGCTCGCTCGAGCTGTACGTCGTCGGCGCGAGCCTCGGGTTCGTCGCGATGCAGGTGCCGCTCAACGGTGCGCTCAACGATGGCTACGTCTGGATCACCTTCGACCAGATCGATGCCGCCGTCGGCAACGACGTCGGCTGGATCTCCGGTTCGATGGCCGGCGGCGAGGGCATCGGCGGCATCGGCCTTTCCTACTCGGGCCCCGGATCCATCGCGATCGACGACTTCGAGTTCCGCGTCTCCGCCGTCCCGGCACCGGGCGCGCTCGCGCTGCTCGGCGTCGCGGGCGTGGTCGGCGCGCGCCGCCGCCGCTGAGCGGCGGATCCTGCCTCCGTCGCAGTCTCTTCCCGTGCCCGAGGCCCGTCGCCTCGGGCGCGGTGCTTCATGCGCACTGGTGCCGCGCTCGCCGGCGCCCCGTCACACCACCACCGAGCCCATCGGCTCCGCGTGCGGCGCCGGCTCCGGCGTCCTGCCGTCGCCGAAGCCCGTGCCGATCGCGCGCGCGGCCTCGATGAGCGGGTGGTTGACCGGCACCAGTCGCTGCTTGCCCGCGGCGAACAGCAGGTCGACGTCCGCGAAGACGTTGCCCTGGCGCACGACCATCCGGCCCTGCTTGCCCTCCATCAGCGTCTTGATCGCGTGGTAGCCGAAGTGCGTGGCGAGGATCCGGTCGGCCGGGATCGGGCCGCCGCCGCGCTGGATGTGCCCGAGCGCGCTCGAGCGCGTCTCCACGCCGGTGCGCTTTGCCAGCTCGTCCGCCACCCAGCGGCCGATGCCGCCGAGGCGGATCGGGTCCGGCGAGGTGGGATCGACGCGGTCGACGACCTGCTGGCCCTCGCGCGGGCGGGCGCCCTCCGCCGCCACGATGATCGCGAAGCCCGGGCCGCCCTTGCGCATGCGGAAGCGGACGTTCTCCGCGAGGTGGTCGAGGTCGAACGGGATCTCGGGGAGCAGGATGATGTCGC
This sequence comes from Phycisphaerales bacterium, assembly GCA_044351405.1. Lineage (GTDB taxonomy): Bacteria > Planctomycetota > Phycisphaerae > Phycisphaerales > SM1A02 > UBA966. The sequence goes on along the minus strand of JBILFU010000195.1, from coordinate 527 downwards.
TGCCGCTCGCGACGCCCGCGGTGAGCGCGATCCAGCCCGCGTTGCGGCCCATCACCTCGCACACCATGACGCGATGGTGGCTGTCGGCGGTCGAGTGCAGCTTGTCGAGCGCCTCCGTCGCGGTGTTCACCGCGGTCAGGAAGCCGAAGGTGATCTCGGTGCCGACGATGTCGTTGTCGATCGTCTTCGGCACGCCGATGATGTTGACGCCGGCCTCCACGAGCGGCGCGGCGCTCGCCATGGTGCCGTCGCCGCCGATCACGATGATGGCGTCGAGCGCGTGCCGCCGCGCGGTGTCCACGCACCGGCCGGTCACGTTCTCCCACACGGGGCCGGTGACGGGATCGACGCGCACGCAGTAGCGCCTGGGGTTGCAGCGGTTGTTCGAGCCGAGGATCGTCCCGCCGCGGGTGAGGATGCCGCTGGCGTCCCGCGCGGTGAGCGGGCGCACGCGGTCCTCGATGAGGCCCTGGAAGCCGTCCTCGATGCCGACGACCTCGATGCCGTGCTGCCAGATGGCGGTCTTG
>JBILFU010000194.1:0-4273 GCA_044351405.1 Phycisphaerales bacterium | reverse complement strand
AACATGATGTCGAACTCCGCCTCGCGGAACGGCGGCGCGATCTTGTTCTTGACCACCTTCGCCTTGACGCGGTTGCCGACGTTGCGCTCGCCGTCCTTGATGGCGCCGATGCGGCGGATGTCGATGCGCACGGACGCGTAGAACTTGAGCGCGCGGCCGCCGGTCGTGGTCTCGGGCGAGCCGAACATGACGCCGATCTTCTCGCGGAGCTGGTTGATGAAGACCACGATGCACTCGCTCTTGGCGATCGCGCCGGTCAGCTTGCGGAGCGCCTGGCTCATGAGGCGGGCCTGCAGGCCGACGTGACTGTCGCCCATCTCGCCCTCGATCTCGGCGCGGGGGATCAGCGCAGCCACCGAGTCGACGACGATGACATCGACGGCGTTGGAGCGGACGAGCATCTCGCAGATCTCGAGCGCCTGCTCGCCGGTGTCCGGCTGCGACACGAGCATCTCGTCGAGGTTGACGCCCAGGCGCTTCGCCCAGGACGGGTCGAGCGCGTGCTCGGCGTCGATGAAGGCCGCGACGCCGCCGGCCTTCTGGCAGTTGGCGATGACGGTGAGCGCGAGCGTCGTCTTGCCCGAGCTCTCCGGCCCGAACACCTCGACGATGCGGCCGCGCGGCAGGCCCTTGCCGCCGAGGGCGAGGTCGAGGCTGAGCGCGCCGCTCGAGACCGACGGGATCACGGGCACGGCCTCGTTGTCGAGGCGCATGATGGAGCCCTTGCCGTAGTTCTTCTCGATCTGCCCGACCGCGGCCTCGAGGGCCTTGGCCTTCGCGGCCCGGGCCGCCGGATCGACGACGGGCTTCGCGGGTGCGGCAGGCTTGGCGCCGGCGGCCGTCGCCGGCTTCACGTCGACGCGGGCGTCCTGGTTCTTGGCGGGAGTGGGCATGGGAGCCATCTTCCCAAAGTTCTCGCGCGTCGCCGTGGCGGCGCTGCCGCCGGCCGCGGGGCTCGAGGAGGTGCGGGCGGCCGAGGCCGGGGTTCCGTTGCTGGTGGGGGTCGTTGCCATTGGTCTGTCGCTCCGTCGGTTGGGGCCTTCCGGGTGCCGGTCGGCCGGGCTGCTGTCCTTGCGCCTTCCTTGGAATTCCCTCAGTTGGCTGCTGATTCCAATGCGTGTTCGGTGTTTGATAGGTTCTCCGCACGCATCGGCGTTGTCAAGGCCTGTTCGGTATTTTTTCGGGTTTCCCCGTCCGCGGGGTCCCTGGCCGGCCCCGAACCGGGCTGGCCGATGGGGGAACAGTAAGGGGCAGGGATGAAGTTCCTGCGACATCGCGCAAAAGTTCTTAGGGCGAATCCGCGGGCGACCGCAGGACCCGGGCCCTCGGCGGATGGGGGAGTCCCGCGGCGCTCCGAGCGCGCGAGGCGGGATGCGACGCGATCGTCCCTCCCGAAAATGGGAAAATCAACCCGGGGTGATTTTCTGCGCTTCCGGCTGCATGACGTTCGGGCTCGGGGGCGGGTAGTCCTCGAGCCGCACCGAGCGGAACCACTCGATCGTGCGGGCGATCCCCTCGCCCAGGCCCACCTTCGGCTCCCAGCCGAGGACGCGCCTTGCCAGCGCGATGTCCGGCCGGCGCTGGACCGGGTCGTCGGCAGGGAGCGGCAGGTGCTGCACCTCGCACGCGCGCCCGGCGTGCGCCGCGACCTCGCGCGAGAGCTCGAGCATCGAGAACTCGTGCGGGTTGCCCAGGTTCACCGGCCCCGTGAACTCCTCCGGCGAGTCCATCATGCGGCGGAACGCGTCGATCATCTCGTCCACGTAGCAGAACGAGCGCGTCTGCGATCCGTCCCCGTAGATGGTCAACGGCTCGCCGAGCACGGCCTGGCGGATGAAGTTGCTCACCACCCGGCCGTCGTACGGATGCATGCGCGGGCCGTAGGTGTTGAAGATGCGGACCACCTTGATCGACGTGCCGTGCATGCGGCGGAAGTCGAAGCACAGCGTCTCGGCGACGCGCTTGCCCTCGTCGTAGCAGGCGCGCGGGCCGATCGGGTTGACGTTGCCGCGGTACGACTCGGGCTGCGGGTGCACCTCCGGGTCGCCGTACACCTCGCTGGTGGAGGCGTGCAGCAGCCGCGCCCCGTGCCGGCGCGCCAGCTCCAGGCAGTGCAGCGCGCCCAGCACGGAGGTCATCGTCGTCTTCACCGGCTCGAAGCGGTAGTGGCCGGGCGCGGCGGGGCACGCCAGGTTCCAGACGTAGTCCACGTCGAAGTCGAACGGGTGGATCACGTCGTGGTGCACGAAGGTGAACCCGCGCCTGCCCTCGAGGTGGCGGACGTTCTGCCGGGTGCCCGTGAACAGGTTGTCGAGGCAGACGACGGCATGCCCCGACGCGAGGAGCGACTCGCAGAGGTGCGAGCCGAGGAATCCGGCGCCGCCGGTCACGAGCGATCGAGGCATCCCGCGAGTGTACGGCCCGCCGCGCGGCGCCCGCGCCACTTGACCCGCACCCCCGGGAGCGGGGAGCATTCCGACCGATGGACCGCACCCGGCTCGTCCTCGGCGCCATGACCGGAACGAGCATCGACGGCATCGACCTCGCGGTGGCGCGCATCGAGGGATCCGGGACGTCGATGCGCGCGGCGCCCGTCGCGTTCCGCTCCGCGCCGCTCGGGGACCTCGCGCCGCGGCTGCGCGCGGCCGCGGAGCAGCGCCCCGCCCCGGCCGGCGAGTTCGCCGCGCTCGCCCGCGACCTGGGACTGCTGCACGCGCGGGAGGCCTCGGCGCTCCTGCGCGAATCGGGCATCGCCGCGGTCGACCTGGCCGCGGTCCACGGCCAGACGGTGTTCCACCGCCCGCCCGTCAGCTGGCAGCTGGTGAACGCGCACGCCGTGGCCGAGGAGCTCGGATGCGACGTGGTCTTCGACCTGCGCGCGCACGACCTGGCCGCGGGCGGCGAGGGTGCGCCGCTCACGCCGCTCGCCGACTGGGTGCTGTTCCGGGCCGGGTTGGCTCGCGCGGTCGTCAACCTCGGCGGCTTCGCGAACGCCACCGTGCTTCCGGCCGACGACGGCCGGCCGCACGATGCGCAGGTCGCGTCGATCCGCGGCGCGGACCTGTGCCCGTGCAACCAGCTCCTCGACCGCGCCGCGCGCGCGACGATCGGCCGCGACTACGACCCGGACGGCGCGACCGCCGCGGGCGGTGCCCGCGACGCATCCGCCTTCGCCGAGCTCGCGGCGCTCCTCGCCCCGCGGCCGGGCGCGCGGAGCCTGGGCACGGGCGACGAGCTGTTCGCCTGGGTGGACCGGCACGCGCCGCGGATGCGGGCCGCCGACCTGCTGGCCACGGCCGCGGACGCGGTCGGCGCGGCCGTCGGCGCGGCGCTCGCCGCCCACGGCGCGCACGAGGCGATCCTCGCGGGCGGCGGCGCCCGCCACGCACGGCTGCGCGGCGCGATCGCCGCGGCGTCCGGGATCCCGGTCCGCGCCTCGGGCGAGCTCGGGGTGCCCGCCTCCGGGCGGGAAGCGCTCGAGTGGGCCGTGCTCGGCGCCCTCGCGGCGGACGGCGTCGAGGTAGGCATTCCCGGTGTCACGCGGCGACCCGGGCACTCGCAGAGCCTCCCCGGCGCCTGGATCCGGTCGCGTCGAACACCGAATCGCCCCTGAACACGATGCAAACACGGGCCGGGGACACTTCTGCCTCCCAAGCCCGCCCCCGGAACTCCGCCGAGCCATGTCCAAGCAACACGTCCTGATCGTCGAAGACGAACCCGACATCGCGGACCTCATCAAGTTCCACTGCGAGCGCGAGGGCATGTCGGCCGAGACGATCGGCGCGGGCAAGCCCGCGGTCGACGCGATCCGCAAGACGCCGCCGGACCTGGTGATCCTCGACCTCATGCTGCCCGACGTCGGCGGCATCGAGATCTGCCGCCGCCTCAAGCAGTGGCCCGAGACGCGCGAGATCCCGGTCGTGATGGTCACCGCCAAGGGCGAGGAGTCGGACGTCGTCACGGGCCTCGAGATCGGCGCGGACGACTACGTGGTCAAGCCGTTCAGCCCGCGCGTCCTGATGGCGCGGGTCCGTGCCGTGCTCCGCCGACGTGCCGAGCTCCAGGAGATCCCGGTCGACAACCGCCTCGAGCGGATCGACGGCCGCCTGGTGATCGACCCCGACCGTCACGTCATCACCATCGACACCAAGCCGACCGACCTCACCGTGACCGAGTTCGGCATCCTGAACCACCTCGCGCAGCGCCCCGGGTTCGTGCGCACGCGCGACCAGATCATCGCCGCCGTCCACGGGCGCAACGTGGTCCTCTCGAG
>JBILFU010000021.1:0-14813 GCA_044351405.1 Phycisphaerales bacterium | reverse complement strand
CGACGGCGGCGAGTCCGGCGGCGGCGGCAGCGGCGGCGGCGACGAGCCGTCCGCCGAGTCCGACGGCGACTCGGGCGACGGCGACGATGCATCGACCGATGCCGACGGCCCCGACCGGCCGGACGGCGACGGCGGCGAAGGCGAAGGCGGCGGACGCCGCAAGCGCCGGCGACGGCGCGGCGGGCGCGGGCGAAACAAGGGCAACCGCGACGGCGGCGAGTCGGGCGGCGGCGGCGCGGGCGACGGCAACGGCCGCGGCTCCGGCGACGGCGCGGCCGCCCGGGCCGAACCACGCGAGGACCGGTCGCCGCGCCGCGAGGGCGCGGCCCCGGCGGCACCCGTCGCATCGGCCCCGTCCGGCGAGGGAGAACCGATCTCCGCGGCCAAGAAGACCATCCGCAGCGTGACGGGCTGGATGCGGCGGCTGAAGTCGCCCACCGGCGGCGGCCGCGACGACCGCTGACAGCGCCATGGCCGAGCCGCGACGACTCATCGTCCTCGGATCCACGGGATCGATCGGCACGGCGACCCTCGAGGTCGTCGCGCACCTGAACGAGGGCGACGGCCCCCGCTACCGGGTGGTCGGGCTCGCCGCGGGCGGCAACTCCGAGCTCCTGGCGGAGCAGGCGGCGACGTTCGCGGTCGGGGACGTGGCGGTCGCCGATCCGGAGGCCGCGGGGCGCCTGCCCGCCGCCCTCCGCGCCCTGCGCGGGCCCGACGCCGCGCTCGAGCTGGTCGAGCGCGTCGCGCAGCCGGGCGACATGGTGATGGCGGCGATCGTCGGCGTGGCCGGGCTGGCGCCGGTCCTGGCGGCGATCGAGCGCGGCTGCCACGTGGCGCTCGCCAACAAGGAGACGCTCGTGGCCGCCGGCGCCGTGGTGCGCGACGCGGTGGCGCGGCGGGGCGTGCAGCTCCTGCCGGTCGACAGCGAGCACAGCGCGGTCTTCCAGTGCCTGCGCTCGGGGACGGCCCGCGAGGTGGAGCGCCTGGTGCTCACCGCCAGCGGCGGCCCGTTCCGCACCTGGGGCGCGGACCGCACCGCCAACGCGAGCGTCGCCGAGGCGCTGCGCCACCCGACCTGGCAGATGGGCCGCAAGGTGACCATCGACAGCGCGAGCCTCATGAACAAGGGGCTCGAGGTGATCGAGGCGCACTGGCTCTTCGACCTGCCGTCGTCGCGCATCGACGCCATCGTCCACCCGCAGAGCATCGTGCACTCGTTCGTCGAGTTCCGCGACGGCAGCACCATCGCGCAGCTGAGCCCGCCGAGCATGAGGCTGCCGATCCAGTACGCGCTCACCTTCCCCGATCGCGTCGCCGGCTGCTGCCCCACCATGGGATGGGACGGCATGCGGTCGCTCGACTTCGAGCCCGTCGACCACGAGCGCTTCCCGGCCATCCGGCTCGCCAAGCGCGTGATCGACGCCGGCGGCAGCGCCGGAGCGGTGTTCAACGCGGCCAACGAGGTCGCGGTCGAGGCATTCGTCGCCGGCTCGCTGCGCTTCGGGGACATCCCGGCGATCGTCGCGGAGGCGCTCGACGCGCTCGAGGCCGGCCCGGCCGGATCGCTCGGCGAGGTGCTCGCCGCCGACGCCGCGGCGCGCGGGTTCGCGCGCGAGCGCGTCGCCGCCCGCGCGGCGGCCGGACGGTTCGCCTAGGCTGTGGCGGCCGGCGTCTCCCGCGCCGGCCACCTCCATGGAACTCCTGTCCAACGGCACGAACGTCCTCCTGATCCTCGCGGGGTTCGGGCTGCTGATCTTCGTGCATGAGCTGGGGCACTTCCTGGCCGCGCGCTGGGCGGGGATCCGCTGCGAGAGCTTCGCGGTGGGGATGGGCCCGCCGATCCTGGCGTGGCGGCGCGGCATCGGGCTGCGCGCCGGATCCACCGATCCGTCGACCATCGCGCGCCACGGCAAGCCCGCGGTCGAGATGACCGACGAGGAGCTCGAGCGCAACGGCCTCGGCGAGACCGAGTGGTCGCTCCGGGCCTTCCCGCTCGGCGGCTTCGTGAAGATGCTCGGGCAGGACGACCTCGACCCGTCGCACGTCTCCTCGTCGCGGCGCAGCTACCAGCGCGCGCCGATCGGGCGGCGGATGGTGGTGGTGTCGGCCGGCGTGGCATGCAACCTGGCGCTCGCGCTGGCGCTCTTCGTGGTGGCCTTCCTGGCGGGCGTGCGCTTCGAGGCGCCGGTGGTGGGGATGGTCGTGCCGGGGTCGCCCGCCGCGACCGCCAGGGCCGAGGGCGGCGGCGCCGACGGCCTGCGGCCGGGGGACACCATCCTCTCGATCGACGGCGAGCCCGTGCAGACCTTCGCGGACATCCAGATCGCCGGGGCCATGGCCCGTCCGGGGACGGTGCTGGAGTTCGCGGTCGCGCGGACCGAGGCCGGCGCCACGGCCGAACGCCGGCTCCGCGTCACGCCCGAGCGCGACCGCGCGTCGGGGCTGTACGCGATCGGCATCGCCCCCGCCCTCTCGGGCGCGGTGGGCAGCGTGCGTGCGGACGAGCAGGCGGCGTTCGACGCGGCCATGCGGGGCGCCGGGCTCGCGCCGGAGCCATCGCCCGGCGGGGACGACCCGCTCGCGGAGCTCGTCGGCGTCGGCCCCGACGGCGCCGCACCGGCGCCCGTCGCCACCGCCGCCCTCGACCGGGCCGCGGAGGAGTCCGGCGGCGCACCCTTCGCCACGCGCTGGCGCACGGCGTCGGGCAGGATCGTCGAGCGACCGATCGTCCCGGTCCCGCGGTTCCAGGAGATCCTGGACGCGGCGACCCCCGGCGCCGCGCCCGATGCGGGGCTGCTGGGTCTGGCGCCGCTCCTGCGGGTCGACCGACCTGCGGAGGGCAGCGCCAATGCCGCGATCCTCCGGCCGGGCGACGTGATCCTGCGCGCGGGGGATGCGCAGGGCCCGCGCATGGCGCAGCTGCGCGCGGAGCTCTCCTCCCGTGCGGGAGGGACGGTCCCGATGCTCCTCCTGCGCGACGGCAGGGAGACCGCGGTCGAGGCACGCGTCGGCGCCAACGGCCTGCTCGGCGTGCTGATCGCCCCCGCGCTCGACCTTCCCGTGACCGCGGTCCCGATCGCGTCCGCGGCGGCACCGGACGGCTCGGCACGCGCGACGCCGGTGGCGGGGCTCGGCCTGCTTCCGCGCACGCGCATCGAGGCCGTCGACGGCACGCCGGTGTCCGACTGGGCGTCGATGCGAGCCGCCCTCGCCGCGGCGACGCGCGAGGCGGCCGGCAGGGACGAGTCGGTCCCGGTGCCGGTGACCTTCGCCGCGCCGACGCCCGGCCACGAGCGCTTCGAGGCCGCTCTCGCCGTGACGGCGGCGGACGCGCGCGCGCTCCAGTCGCTCGGCTGGGCCTCGCCCGTGCCGCCCGCGGTGCTCGAGCCCCTGATGACCACGCTCACCGCCCACGGCAATCCCGTCACCGCCGTGGCCATGGGCTTCCACCAGACCAAGACGATGGTGGTGATGACCTACCTGACGCTCGACCGCATCGCGCGCGGCTCCGTCGGCGTCGAGCAGCTGCGCGGCCCGGTGGGGATCGTGCACCTGGGCGCGCGCGTGGTCGACCGCGGCGCGATGTACCTGGTCTTCTTCCTGGCGATGATCAGCGTGAACCTGGCGGTGCTCAACTTCCTGCCGCTGCCGATCGTGGACGGCGGGCTGTTCCTGTACCTGCTGTACGAGCGGCTCACCGGGCGGCCGCCGTCGGTGCGCTTCCAGAACGCGGCAACCACGGTGGGGCTCCTCTTCCTGGGGACGCTCTTCCTCTTCACCTTCTACAACGACGTGATGCGGATCTTCACGGGCAGCTGAGGGGCCGCCGGAATCCGGCCGCGTGCGGGCGGCGAAGGACCGATCGATGGAACACCCTGCAACGATCGTGACCGGCGCGGGCAGCGGCATCGGGCGCGCCACGGCCATCGCGCTGGCCGGCCGCGGACATGCGCTGACGCTGGCCGGGCGGACGGAATCCAAGCTGCGCGACACCGCCGCGGCCTGCGTCGCGCTGGGGGCGCCGGAGCCGATCGTGGTGGCAGGCGACCTGGCCGACAGCGGCATCGCGCACGCCGCGGTCGACCGGACCGTCGCGGAGCGCGGGCGGCTCGACGCCCTGGTCAACTGCGCGGGGAGCGCGCCGCTCGCGGCGATCGACCGCACCGACGAGGAGGTGATCGAGGACGCGTTCCTCAACAACGCCTTCGTGCCCGCGTTCCTGATCGTGCGCGCGTGGCCGCACTTCAAGGGGAAGCGCGCGGGGTGCGTGGTGAACGTGAGCAGCCTGGCGAGCTCGGACCCGTTCCACGGGTTCTTCGCCTACGCGGCGGCCAAGAGCGCCGTCGACAGCTACGTGCGCAGCATGCACGCGGAGGGCGCGAAGCTCGGCATCCGCGCCTTCTGCGTGAACCCGGGCGCGATCGAGACGCCGATGCTGCGGAGGAACTTCCCGGAGTCCGTGCTGCCGGCGGCGCGGGCGCTCCCGCCCGAGGCGGTCGCCGAGGTGATCGTCGACTGCATCGAGGGGCGCCGCGAGCAGGACCGGGGCAGGACGATCGTCGTGGCCAGGTGAGCGGAGGGCGCGCTGCCCCGCTCAGCGCCGGCCGTGCATCGCGCGGTCCATGTCGCGCTTCATCTCGCGGGCGGCGATGGCCTGCCGCTTGTCCGCGGCCTTGCGGCCGGTGCCGAGGCCGACCAGGAGCTTGGCGCGGCCGTTCTTGAAGTAGATCTTCAGCGGCACGATCGTGAATCCCTTGCGCTTCACCTCGTCGGCGAGCTTGGCGATCTCGCGCCTGTGGGCCAGCAGCCGGCGCACCCGGACGGGCTCGTGCTGGACCGCCTTCCCGGCCGGCGGGTACTCCGCGATGTGCACCGAGTGCAGCAGGAGCGACGGCGGCTCCGCGGTGGCGCTCACGTACCCCTCCGCCAGGCTGACCTTGCCGGCGCGGACGCTCTTCACCTCGGTGCCCAGGAGCTCGATCCCGCACTCGAGGGTCTCCCCGATGGCGTAATCGTGCCGGGCCTGGCGATTCTCGATCGTCGGCTCGTTCGGCGAGTGTTCCTTCGGTCCGCCTGCCACGGGGCGAGTATAGGAATCGCGCCGCGCGGGCCCGGCTATCGGACTGCCGAGGGGTTCCTGCACAATTCCCTGAGGTGACCGGTCACCGTCGCCCGCCTCCTCCGAACAAGGGGCACCGATGTTCCGATCCCTCCTTCGCCCGCTCGTCTCCCTCGCCGCCGCCTCCGCCATCGCCTCGACGGCGGTCGGCCAGATCCTCCCCAACGGCCCCGACGTCGATGCCGGGTACGGCGACCTGCGCCCGGGCGTGCGGACGCTGCGGCACCGCGACCAGGTCGGCCGGGTGTTCGGCATCCTCGCCACCGGCGCGTCGCCCGCGGACAGCGCCCGCGCGTTCATCGAGCGCGATGCCATGCAGCTCTGGGGCGTCCCGCCCGGGGAACTTGCCGCCTACGGCCCGTTCGAGGCCGGCGAGCACGTCGTGCAGCTGATGCCGCAGCGCGACACCGGCACCTTCCGCTTCACGGCGGTCTGCTTCACGCAGGAAGTCCGCGGCGTGCCGGTCTACAAGTCGAACCTGCTGGTCCTTGCGCGCAACGAGCCCGGCTTCCCCGCGGTCCTGGCGGCAAGCACCCTCTGGAGCACGGCGGGCGTCGAGGAGCAGCTCGACCGCGCCGACCTGGGCACGCTGCCGCCCGCGCAGCTCTGGACGCGCACCGCGCTCTCGCAGTTCCGCGCCCAGCCGGAGGTCGGTCCCGCCCGCTACGTCATCTGGGCGGGGATCGACCGCGTCCGCGCCGCGGAGCCGCGCCTGGCGGTGAGCTTCGTGGCGGAGGGCGGCGGCCACTGGGACCCCGACAACCACCAGCGCATCGAGTTCGTCGTCGACGCGGAGACGGGCGCCATCCTGCACCAGGAGACGCTGATCCACCACGCGGTCACCGGGCGCATCACCGGCCTGGCCACGCAGGGCAACGCAGCCGACGCCTGCGCGGAGGAGGCCCAGACCGGCCTGCCGTACGTCGAGGTCCGGACGCCCACGTCGGTGGCCTACGCGGACCGCGAGGGCAACTTCTCCATCCAGGCCGGCGCCCCGGGCACCACCTACACCACCCGCCTGGCGGGCCGCTGGTTCACCGCCTACGACAACAGCAACCCCACCCTCTCCCTGAGCACGCAGGCCGACGACGGCGCCGCGTGGAACCCGGTCTTCAACGCGGCGAACGCGAGCGAGTCCGAGCGCGCGCAGGTGAACGCCTACCTGCAGGCGAACGTCATGCGTGACCTGGTGGTCGCCGCCTCGCCGCAGTTCCCCACCATCCCGACGCAGTCCGGCGCCTTCGTGGTGAACTCGAACATCGCCGCCAACTGCAACGCGTACTACTCGGGCAACTCCATCAACTTCTACGCCTCGGGCGGCGGCTGCAACAACACCGCCTTCGGCACGGTGGTGCATCACGAGTACGGCCACAACGCCGTGGCCAAGGCCGGCTCCGGCCAGGGCGAGTACGGCGAGGGCATGGGCGACGTGTTCGGCCTGCTCGTCTCGGACGACCCGCGCACCGGGATCGGCTTCCAGTCCTGCGCCGGCGGCATCCGGACCGCGGACAACACCTGCCAGTACTCGTCGACGGCGTGCTCGAGCTGCGGCAGCGAGATCCATTCCTGCGGCCGGCTCCTCTCCGGTTGCGTGTGGGACCTCCGCGACCTCCTGGCGGCCGAGCATCCCTCCGACTACCGGCAGATCCTCGCGGACCTGAGCGTGAACTCGGTGATCCTGCACGGCGCGGTGACGACCATCAACAGCGACATCACCGTGGACTTCCTGATCCTCGACGACGACGCAGGCGGGATCGGCGACGGCACGCCGAACTACCAGGCGATCAACGCCGCGTTCTCCGCGCACGGCCTGCCCGGGCCTCCGCTCGAGCTCCTGCGCTTCGACTTCCCCGAGGGACTGCCCGAGACGGTGGAGCCGAACGGCTCGACGAACCTCAAGGTCCGGGTGCAGGCGAGCGGGACGCAGCCCAACTACTGGACCGTCCGGCTGTACTCGCGCGACGGCGGGACCGCCGACTGGACCGTCACGTCGATGCTGCAGACCGGCACGGACACGTTCGCCGTCAACATCCCGGGCGGGCCGTGCCTGGGCCGCAAGGAGTACTACGTGGCGTGCAACACGCTGGCGGGCGTGGTGGCCTCGAGCCCAGGGCTTGCGCCGGACGCGTTCCACGCGGCCGTCATCGCCAGCGGCGCCTCCACCGTGTCCGAGACCGACTTCGAGGCGGCGACCGCCGGGTGGACGGTCGGTGCCGTCGGGGACTCCGCCACCAACGGGCTGTGGGTGGCGGCGGACCCCTTCGCCACCGGATGGAACAACGGCCCGACCTGCCAGCCGGAGAACGATCACTCGGCCGCGGGCACGCGAGCGTTCGTCACCGGCAACACGACCGCCTCCGGCACCACCAGCGCGCTCCGCTCGCAGGCCGACGTGGACGGCGGCTCGACGACGCTGGTCTCTCCGCCGATCGACCTCTCCGGCGTCCCGCAGGCCCGCATCTCGTACTGGTACTGGTACGCGGGCTGGCAGAACAGCACGACCCCGTCCACCGGCGACTCGCTCGTGGTGCAGGTGTCCGGGGACGACGGCGCCACCTGGGCCACGGTGGACACGGTGACCTCCAACGCCGGGGCGTGGGTCGAGCGCTCGTTCTCCGTCACCGACTTCGTGCAGCCGGGACCGGCGGTGCGGGTCCGGTTCCGGGCCTCGGACATCGGCAACGACTCGACGGTCGAGGCGGCCATCGACGATTTCCGGGTCGACGCGTTCGCATGCGACCTGACGAACCCCGCGGACCTGGACGGCGACGGCACGATCGGCGGCGGCGACCTGGGCCTGCTGCTCTCGCACTGGGGGCCCTCCACCTTCGGGGACCTCGACGGCGACGGCGTGGTCGGGGGCTCCGACCTGGGACTGCTGCTCTCGGCCTGGGGCTCCTGACGGAGGCGGAGCGACCGATATCCCGCGGGTTTCCCCCCCCAAACGCGGCGCGAACCGCTTGCCCGGGGCATACTCCCGGGCAATGATGATCCGCGATTATCCGCGCTTGCGCCTCCATGCGTGGGCGGTGTCGCGACTTGCCCCCGTCCCGGCGCAGTGCCGGGACACGCCGCTCCAGGAACTCGAGACCAGAGAGCCGACCCCATGAACCGATCGCTTCGCACCTCGCTCATCGGCGCGCTGTTCGGTGCCGCAACCTGCACCCTGCCCGCGTCCGCGCAGATCGTCGTGCATCCGCCCGAGGTGGCACCCGACGGATACGGCACCTACCAGCCCGGCATCTCGGTCCTGATGACCGGCAACCAGGTGGCCCGGGCGTTCGGCCGCCTTGCCACCGGAGCGACGCCGGCCGACAGCGCGCACGCGTTCATCGCCGCGCACGCCAAGCGGCTCTGGGGGGTCGACCCCGCGAACCTCGCCGCGTACGGTCCCTTCGAGACGGGCGAGCACCTCGTGCAGATCATGCCCGACCGCGGCACCGGCGCCCCGCGCTTCACCGGCGTGTACTTCACGCAGACGGTCGCCGGCGTGCCCGTCTACAAGGGCCACCTCCTGGTGCTGACCCGCAACGAGCCCGGGTTCCCGGCGGTGCTCGCCTCCAGCACGCTCTGGAACGTCGCGCAGCTCGAGGAGCAGCTGGCGCAGGCGGACCTGGGACAGCTTCCGCCGCCCAAGGTCTGGACGCGCTACGCGCTCAACCAGTTCCGATCGCAGCCCGAGGTCGGCCCGGCCCGCTACGTGGTCTGGGCGGGCGTCGACCGCAACGCGCAGCAGCCACGGCTCGCGGTGAGCTTCATCGCCGAGGGCGGCGGCCACTGGGATCCCGACAACCACCAGCGCATCGAGTTCGTCGTGGACGCGCAGACCGGCCAGGTGCTCCACGAGGAGAACCTGATCCTGCACGCGGTCACCGGGCGCGTGACGGGCATCGCCACGCAGGGCCTGGGCGCGGACACCTGCAATCCCGAGGTGTCGCAGGGCCTCCCGTACGTCCGCGTCACCACGGGGGCGACCTCGGTCTTCGCCGACGCCAACGGCAACTTCTCCATCCCCGCCGGCTCGGCGGGCGCCACCTACTCCACCACGCTGGTGGGCCGCTGGTTCACGACCACCAACAACGGCGGCGCGACGCTCTCGCAGACCACCACCGCCAACGACGGCGCCTCGTGGAACCCCGTGTTCAACCCGAACAACACGGTCGAGGGCGAGCGCGCGCAGGTGAACGCCTACCTGCAGTCGAACATCATCCGCGACATCGTCGTGGCGGCCAGCCCGAGCTACCCGACCGTGTCGACGCAGGCCGGCTCGTTCCAGGTGAACGTCAACCTGGCCAACACCTGCAACGCGTACTACACGGGCGACACCATCAACTTCTACTCCTCCGGCGGCGGCTGCGCGAACACCGCCTTCGGCGACGTCGTCGCGCACGAGTACGGCCACAACGTGGTCGCCAAGGGCGGCTCCGGCCAGGGCGCGTACGGCGAGGGCATGGGCGACATCCACGGCATGCTGGTGACCGACAACCCGCAGACGGGCGTCGGCTTCCAGACCTGCGCCAACGGCATCCGCACCGCGCAGAACACCTGCCAGTACAGCGCCTCGGGCTGCTCCACCGGCACCACCGCCTACGGCGCCACCTGCGGCAGCGCGATCCACTCCTGCGGCCAGCTCATCTCGGGCTGCTTCTGGGATCTCCGCAACCGCCTGCAGGCGTCCTTCCCGTCGTCCTACCGCATCATGCTCGCCGACTACGCGGTGAACTCCGTGCTGCTGCACGGCGCGGTCACCACGATCAACAGCGAGATCACGGTGGACGTGCTCACGCTCGACGACGACAACGGCGACCTCGCCGACGGCTCGCCGAACTACCCGATCATCAACGAGGCGTTCACGCTCCACGGCATGCCCGGCCCGGCGCTCTCGCTGCTCGGGGTCTCGTTCCCCGACGGCCAGCCGGCCGTGGTGGATCCCAACGGCTCCACGCAGCTCAAGGTGCAGATCACGCCGATCGGCGCGCAGCCCAATCCGTCGACGGCCAAGCTGTTCGCGAAGGTCGGCAGCGCGCCGAGCTTCACCGAGTACCCGATGACCTCCATCGGCGGCAACCAGTACACGGTGGGCATCCCGGGCGGTACCTGCCCGACGTCGGTGTCGTACTACGTGTCCGTGCAGACGACCTCGGGCACGACCATCACCATGCCCTCGACCGGAGCCGCCGCGGCCTACCGCGCACCGGTGGTCGGCGGGTTCGTCGAGTCCGCGTCGGAGGCCTTCGAGGCGTCCAACGCCGGCTGGACGGTCGGCGCCACGGGCGACGCGGCCACCACCGGCATCTGGACGCGCGTGGACCCGGTCGGCACGCTGGCCCAGCCCGAGGACGACCGCACGCCGGCCCCCGGCACGAACTGCTGGGTCACCGGCCAGGGCACGGTCGGCGGCGCGAACGGCGCCCAGGACGTCGACAACGGCGCCACCACCCTGACGT
Source organism: Phycisphaerales bacterium (assembly GCA_044351405.1). Taxonomy (GTDB): domain Bacteria; phylum Planctomycetota; class Phycisphaerae; order Phycisphaerales; family SM1A02; genus UBA966. The sequence goes on along the minus strand of JBILFU010000021.1, from coordinate 4,244 downwards.
CGCCGGCCTACGACTGCACGACGCTCGCCGACCCGTACATCGGCTTCTGGTACTGGTACTCCAACAACACCGGCCCCGCCCCGAACGCGGACACCATGCCCATCGAGATCTCCAACAACAACGGCACCACCTGGCTGCCGCTGGAGACGATCTCCTCGAACGCGGGCGCGTGGGTCGAGAAGACGTACCGCGTGGCCGACTTCGTCACGCCGACCAACCAGGTCCGCGTCCGGTTCCGCGCGCAGGACACCGGCTCGGGCTCCATCGTCGAGGCCGGCGTGGATGACTTCCGCATCTTCACCGCGACCTGCCCGGCATCCCGCCCCGCCGACATCGACGGCAACGGCATCGTGGACGGTGCGGACCTCGGCGCGCTTCTCGCGTCGTGGGGCACCCCGACCAACGACCTGAACGGCGACGGCATCGTGAACGGCGCCGACCTCGGCGTCCTCCTGTCCGACTGGGGCTGATCCCCGGCCGGACCGGCCCGTTATCCATCCGCCCCCTGCCGCGCCGCGGCAGGGGGCTTTTGCTACACTTCCCGACCCGGTTCGGCGGAAGCACCCCTCCGACGGACCGAGCCATCGGCCCAGGTGGCGGAATTGGCAGACGCGCCAGCTTGAGGTGCTGGTGGGAGCAATCCCTTGGAGGTTCGAGTCCTCTTCTGGGCATTCGCGGGAGGCGCCGTCAGGCGCCTCCCGCCGTACATTTTGACGAGCCCGTGGCCCCGAACCACCTCCAGCACCTGATGCCCACCTGCGCGAGCGACCCGCTCGCGGGCACGCTGCGCATCAACGAGATCTTCCACTCGATCCAGGGCGAGAGCACGTGGGCAGGCGTGCCGTGCGTCTTCGTGCGGCTCACGGGCTGCCCGCTCCGCTGCACCTACTGCGACACCGAGTACGCCTTCCGCGAGGGGTCCACGATGGCCATCCGCGACGTGCTGGACCGCGTGCTCGCCTTCGGCTGCCCCGTGGCGGAGCTCACCGGCGGCGAGCCGCTGGCGCAGCAGCGGAGCCTGGACCTGGTGCGCGCGCTCTGCGACCGCGGGCTGACCGTGCTCATCGAGACCTCCGGCGCGGTGGACATCTCCGGTTGCGACCCGCGCGCGATCCGCATCCTGGACGTCAAGACCCCGGGAAGCGGCGAGGCATCCCGCAACCGCCTGGAGAACCTGGCGGACCTGCGCGCCCGCGACGAGATCAAGTTCGTCGTCACCGACCGCGCCGACTACGAGTGGTCGCGCGAGTTCATCGCCGCGCACGGGCTTGCGGCGCGCGTCCGCGACGGCACGCTCGGCGCGGTGCTCATGAGCGCTGCGTGGGAACAGCCCCGCGGCACCGAGATCGCCGGCTGTGCGGGCCTGGCGCCCCGCGACCTGGCACGCTGGATCCTCGAGGACCGGCTGCCGGTGCGGATGCAGTCGCAGCTCCACAAGGTGATCTGGGACCCGCGAACGAGGGGGGTGTGAGCGCATGGGCCAGGATTCCGGACCCGGCACGGGCAGCGCCGACCTCAACGACCCCGCACGGCGGCGCGCGTTCGCCGAGCTGATCAGCCAGCACTACGACGCGCTCCGAGAAATCGCGGGCCGGACCCTGCGCGCCGAGAGCGAGACCGCGGGCTTCGGGGCGGCGGCGGTCGCGCCCACGTCGCTGGTGACGGAGACGGTCATCCGCCTGATGGCGCAGCGCGACCTGCCCGCAAGCGACTCGCACCTGCGCGGCCTGGCGAGCGTCTTCATGACGCGCGTCATCGCGGACCGCAGGCGCAGGCGGCTGGCGGAGCGCCGCGACGCGCGCGCGACCCAGCGGCTCGACACCGAGGCGGAGGGATCGCTCGAGCAGCACCTCGCGGACACGCCCTTCGACAAGGGCGAAATCGACCGCCTTGAGCGCGAGATGCTCAAGCTCGCTGCGACGAACCCGCGCGAGATGGAGGTCCTGACGCTGCACTCGGTGGCCGGAGTCCCGATGGCGCGCGTGGCGGAGCTCCTCAACGTGAGCACGGCCACCGCCCACCGCGACCTCGCGGCCGGACGCGAGCTACTCGCACGGAGGCTCCGCTCCCTGCGCGGCGGGGGCTGAGCGGGTCACTGCGGGCCGACTTGCGGGAAGCGGGCGACCCCGAAGCGGAGCTCGATCGACCGTGCCGCGTCCTCGTCGCCCCAGTCAGCGAGCACCGCGGCGAGCACCTGCGCGGACAGGAGGCTGTTGCCGTCGCGGGGAGTATCGGTGGCCTGCGCCATCTCGTCGGAGATCTGCGTGACGGCGACCTCGTAGGCCGTCTCGAGGTCGCAGGCGCGGTACGCCAGCGGCGCGAAGTACGCCAGGTACCAGGGCCGCAGGCCGTCGCGCGGGCTCTGCCGCCGGTAGGTCGGCCAGAGATGCGGCAGGTAGGTCGAGTACGCCTGCTCCGCCTGGCCGAGGTGGGAGTGCGAGTAGGCGAGGTTCCAGTACGCGTTCGAGACCGAGGGCGAAGCGCGGCCCTGCAGGAGCTCGAGCCGGGCGGCGACGATCGACTGCCAGGAGACGAGGTCATCCGATGCGAAGCCATGGATCGAATGGACGGTCCCCAGCCACGCCTCGGCCTGGACCACGCGCAGGTCCGTCGGCGGCAGGTTGCGGCGCAGGTAGTCGACCGCCGCGCGCATCTCCTTGACCTGGTCAGGGTATCCGTCGCGGCGCATGAGCGCGTTGATCCGCAGATACGCGTGCACGCAGCCCGCCTCGACCGGATCGGCGTGCATGGACGCAAACCACTGCGCGGAGGCGAGCGCAAGGTCCGGGTCTGGCCTCGAGAAGTAGAAGGGCCAGGGCAGGTTGTTGAAGAGAAGAACCCGCATGAGCTCGGCGTAACGCGATTCCGTAAGCGCCTCGCACGTGATCTGGCCAGGCCTCATGGCAGGCACGAGCGCGGCCGCCGCAGGCCGGTCAAACCGTGCCGCCATGCTGGTCATCTCGGGAAGCAGCTCGCGAAACGCGTTGCTGCAGCCGCGGGGATCGACGGCGACGACCCGGTCGAACGAGCGCTCGAGCAATGCGTATCCGGCACGGCCATCCGATGCCTCGAGGTGGGCGCGCGCAATGAGCGCGGCCATGCGGCCGGCGAGGAGGGGATCATCGGCCGCGATGCGGTCCACGACTGACTCGATGCGTTCGAAAGCTGCCTGGTCCGTGCCAACGTCGCGCTCGGTGCGGACGTGCTCCAGGAGCTCGTCGACGATCGACCGCGTGATCAAGAAGGTCCGCTCCGACTGCTCCGCCGCGGTGAACACCGCGACGTAGCTTCGTTGCCACGAGGCCGCACTCCACAGCAAGGCCGCGGCGACAGCCACGAGGGCCGCTGCCGCCACCGCCGAGGCCGCTACCGCAATCCGGTGACGCCCGACGAAGCGCCACACGGTCTCCCACGGCCGCAGCAGCCGCGCGCTGACGGGACGCCCATCAAGCCAGTTTCGGAGGTCCCCGGCGAGCGCGATCGCGGTGGGATAGCGGTGGTCGGGATGGGGTGCCGCGGCACGCCGGACGATCGCGTCAAGGTCCCCGCGGACCTTGGCGAGGAGCGAGGAGGCATCGAGCCCCCGCGACGCGGCGACCGCGGCGGCGGCGGCAGGGTCGCTCGACATTCGGTCGGCGAACCAAGTCCCGGGCGGAGCGAGCTCGGGAACGTCGAGCGGAGTCCGTGGCAACCGCGTCGCCGGACCGCCCACGAGGAGCTCCGACAGCAGCACCCCCAGCGAGTAGACGTCGCTCCTGACATCGGCCATGCCGGCGCCATGAAGCCACTGCTCCGGCGGCATGTACTGCGGCGTCCCAAGGCGCTGCCCGTCGGCGGTGCGCGGCCGCGCCGGATCGGCACCCTCGATCGCCTTGGCGACGCCGAAGTCGATGACACGGGGGATCGGGTGGGTCCCGCCGCGGTTCACGAGCACGTTCCCGGGCTTCAGATCGCGGTGAATCACGCCCTTCTGGTGGGCGTGCTGCACGCCGTCGCAGACCTCGGCCATCAGGCGGACGCGCTCCCGCAGCGAAAGGCGCCGCTCGTCGCAGAGCTGAGTGATCGGGAGGCCGTCGATGAACGGCATCACGAACCACGGGCGGCCGTCCTCGGCGAGGCCCGCATCGAGCACCGTGGCGATGTTCGGATGGTCCATGCGGGCGAGCGTCTGCCGCTCATTCTCGAAGCGCGCGAGAACGACGCCCTGGCCGAGATCCCGGCGGAAGATCTTGAGCGCGACGATC
>JBILFU010000193.1:0-4297 GCA_044351405.1 Phycisphaerales bacterium | reverse complement strand
CGGTGTTCGAGGACGCCGAGCGGCGCAAGGGCGCGTGGTGGGTGATCGGCACGAGCCTCGGCTTCGAGGCCGCCGCGCTCGCGGCGTGCACGTGGCTCTTCCGGCGCCGCGACTTCTGACGCGGGGCACCTTCCCGGCTTGGCGTGGCGGTGCGAGCGTTACCATTGCGTCGTGCTCGTCTACCGCAAGGGCGTCTTCTGCCTGGAGAACGAGTGGTTCGGCCTGCGCAGCTCGGTGAGCGTGCGCCCGGCGCTCGAGCTGCTGCGGGCCTCCGACTACCACGTGCCGTACATCCACCGCGACGTGGCCACGCGCGCGGAGCTCGAGCACTACATCCGCAAGTGGTTCCAGGAGCGCAACTCGGGGTTCGAGATCCTCTGGCTCGCGATGCACTCGCGGCGCGGGCTCCTGCTGCCCGGGGACATGCGCCGCCCCGACGAGCGGATCCACATCGACCGGCTCGAGGAGATCCTCGCGGGCAAGTGCCGCGGCCGCTTCATCCACTTCGGCGGCTGCCGCACGCTCTCCATGCCGCCCGCGCGCATCCGCCGGTTCCTGAAGGCGACCGGTGCGGTCGGCGTCTCCGGCTTCGGCGAGGAGGTCGACTGGACGGAGTCGACGCTCTTCGAGATCGCGTTCCTGCTCGAGCTGCAGAAGCACCCGATGACGCCGGCCGGCGTGCGGAAGGTGCGCTCCGCGATCCGGCGGGCGCGGCCGGTCGAGTGCAAGGCGAGCGACTTCCGGGTTCACCTGCGGGCGTGAGGGCGGGGGCTGGTCCCGGTGCGCGAGGTCGCCCTCGCGCCGCGGCGCCCCTCGGGCGCCCGGACGCCCGGTCACCTGCTGAGTTCCGCGCTCCGTACCCGCGCCGCGTCCATCGCGGCGGCCACCGAGGCCGCGAACCCGCGCTCCTCGAGGACGCGGACCGCAGCGGCGGTGGTTCCGCCAGCGCTCGTGACCGCGGCGCGGAGCTCCTGCGGCGCACGGCCGTCCCGGTCGAGGAGCGTCGCCGCGCCGAGGAGCGTGCCCGTCACCATCGTGCGCGCCGCGTCCGCGGGGATTCCCATGGCGATCGCTGCCGCGACCTCGGCCTCCGCGAGCAGGAACAGGTACGCGGGGCCGCTGCCGACGGTCGCCACCGCCGCGTCGATCAGCCGTTCCTCGACCTCGACGGTGCGCCCGACCCCCTCGAAGAGGTGCCGTGCCTCGTCGAGGTCGGCGGGCGTCGCGCCGGCCCCGCGCGCGAGCGCCGTAACGGCCATGCCGACCTGCGCCGGCGTGTTCGGCATCGCGCGCACCACGCGCACGCGGCCGCCGAGCGCCGCGCGGATCGCGTCGCTTCCGTGGCCGGCCATCACGCTGATCGCGAGCGCACCGTCCGCGGGCGTGCCGATCGCGCGCGCGGCCTCCGCGAACGACTGCGGCTTGACGGCGAGCACCAGCGTGCGCGCGCCCCGCGCATCGGAGGCGTCGCCGGACACGGCCACGCCCAGGTCCTCGGCCTCGCCTCGCCGGCGGGCGTCGAGCTCCACGACGAGCGTCTCGGACGCCTGCAGCGCGCCCGAGCGAAGTGCGCCGAACAGGATCGCCATGCCGAGGTTCCCGCAGCCGACGAATGCGGTACGGGTGGCGGGAGCGGGCGCGTCCATGGGCGGAAGGCTATCGCGCGGAGCAGCGGCCCTCGCCGGGCCCGGGGCGGCGCGGCGAGGCCTCCGTCGCGGCGCGCTCGGCTACGATTCCCTCGATGTCCGCCGTCCAGATCCTCGACTTCGAGCAGCCGATCGCCGAGATCGAGCGCCAGATCGCGGCGCTCGAGGGTCGTCCCGACGCGGAGGCGATCGCGGACGAGATCCGCACGCTCCGCGAGACGCGCCAGAGCCTGCTCGCGAAGACCTACGGCGGGCTTTCGCCCTGGCAGACGGTGCGCGTCGCGCGCCATCCGCAGCGGCCGCAGACGCTCGACTACGTGCAGATGATCTGCCGCGACTGGTGCGAGCTGCACGGCGACCGCCGCCACGGCGACGACCCGGCGATCGTCACCGGCTTCGGCCGCATCGGCAGCATCAAGTGCCTGGTCGTCGGCCACCAGAAGGGACGCGACACCAAGGAGCGCCTCTCGTGCCACTTCGGCTGCGCGCACCCCGAGGGCTATCGCAAGGCGCTCCTCAAGATGAAGCTCGCGGAGAAGTTCAGGCTCCCGATCGTGACGCTGATCGACACGCCCGGCGCGTATCCCGGCATCGGCGCCGAGCAGCGCGGCCAGGCCGAGAGCATCGCCGTCAACCTGCGCGAGATGAGCCGCCTGCGCGTGCCCGTCGTGTGCATCGTGATCGGCGAGGGTGGATCGGGCGGCGCGCTCGGCATCGGAGTCGGCGACCGCGTCGCGATGCTGCAGAACAGCTGGTACAGCGTCATCAGCCCGGAAGGCTGCGCCGCGATCCTCTGGAAGGAGGCGAACGAGCGCACGAACAACCTTGCGGCGAATGCGCTCGCGCTCACGGCGGAGCACAACCTCCGCAACGGGTTGGTGGACGCCGTCATCCCGGAACCGGTGGGCGGCGCGCACCGCAATCCCAGGGAGATCGCGGAGCGCATCCAGCACTACGTGGTGGACTGCGTCCGCGAGCTCCAACGGATCGATCCGGACACCCTCGTGCGCAAGCGCTTCGAGAAGTTCCGGTCGATCGGCAGCGTCCGTTGAGGCTGCTTGAGTTGCGCGTCCCCAGCGCGCCCCCGTGAACCCGGAAGCAGAGATCCCTGGAAAGGCTCGGCGCGGGTGAGACCCGCACCCTGAAACGCGCCGTCGGCGTTGACCCTTCTCATGGTTTTTGCTAGAATCCTCGGTCTTCGGTCGCGTGGCCGACCTTCCTGACCAGGCTTCCGGGTTTCGATCCAAGGTCACCCCCATGGGCAAGTCCAATAAGAAGGCATCCGAGAAGAAGCCATTGGCCAAGGCGTCGGCAACCAAGTCGAAGCCGGCGGCAAAGCCCGTGAAGAAGGTCGGTCCCAAGCCGGGCGCCAAGCCGCCCGTGAAGTCCGCGGCCAAGGCCCCGCCGAAGCCTGCCGCGCCGAAGGCCGCCCCGAAGCCCGCGCCGATCGTCCTCCCCAAGATCGTCAACAGCGGCCCCAAGGAAGTGATTCCCGCGGTCGCCCCCAAGCAGGTCTGGCGCGCCTCCAACGAGGCCCCGCCGCCCAAGAAGAAGCCCGGCAAGGGCGCGCCGCCGCCCTCGATCCGCGACCCCCGCAAGGAGGCGCTCGAGGCGATGCGCGCCCAGCAGGCCGCTGCCGAGCGCGCGGCCAACAAGGGCAAGAAGATCGACTTCACCAACGTGAAGAGCGTCGCCCACGTGGCTGCGCACATGAAGCCGGACGCCAACGGCTATGTGGTCGTCAACGGCCGCCGCGTGCGCGTGATCGCCGCCAAGGCGCCCGTCACCAAGAAGAAGGTCGCCAAGGCGGTCGCCGAGAAGCCGAAGGACGAGGGGCCGACGGATGCCCAGATCGCCGCGATCAAGACGCGGCTCGGGGCCAAGGAGCTCACCGAGTACAAGAAGATCCTGCTCGAGGCGCGCGCGGAGCTCATCGCCCGCGTGACCGGGCTTGAGGACGAGGCGCTCCGCAGCTCCGGCGGCAACCTGTCGAACATGCCGTTGCACATGGCGGACATCGGCACGGACACCTTCGACCAGGACCTCGCGATCGGCATGGCCGAGACGGAGCGCGAGCTCCTGCGCGAGATCGACGAGGCGCTCGACCGCGTCGTGGCCAAGACCTACGGCGTGTGCCAGCTGACGGGCAAGCCGATCCCGAAGGCCCGCCTCGACGCCAAGCCGTGGGCGAAGTACACGATCGAGGCCGCGCGCGAGCTCGAGAAGCTCCGCGCGCGCTGATCGGAAAATGACTTTCCGATCCCTACGATGCGCCGCGTGAGTGCGCACCCCGACATCACCGCGTGGCGGTCCCCGGCTGCCTGGGCCGTGCTGCTGCTCACCGTCGCGGCCGCGCTCGCGCTCGACCTCTGGTCGAAGGAGTGGGCGTTCCGCACCGTGGCCGGATCGCCGGTGGTCCTGCGCTACGAGGACGTCGCCGGCAACACCGGCTACTCGATCCCGTGGCACCAGGGGCGGCGCGTGGTCGGGCCGGACCTCCTCGACCTTCGACTGGTGCTCAACCACGGCGCCGTGTTCGGCATCGGCCAGGGCAGGGGCCCGGTGTTCATCGGATTCACGGTGCTGGCGGTCGCCACCTCGCTCTGGGTCTTCGGGCGCCACACGGGCGCGCGCAGCCACCTGAGCCACGT
>JBILFU010000192.1:0-4328 GCA_044351405.1 Phycisphaerales bacterium | reverse complement strand
ACGCCGGGCGGCAGGCAGGCGTGCGCCTCCGTGCAGGTGCCCGAGCTGCTGTCCGCCACCGTGCACGCATCCACGATGGCCAGCTGGACCGTGACCTGGCCCCACGCCCAGGCCGCGACCGCCGTCGGGCGCTGCAGCGTGAAGCGGAAGAAGTCCGTGTCGCGGCGCTCCTCGTCGGCCCAGAAGGTGCCGATCATCGGCACCCCGAACTCGATGGGCTCCGTGGGATGGGAGAGCAGGTTGCAGCCGTCGTTGGCGCCGCTCCCGCACGGCTCGGATTCCTTCGCCTGCGCGGGCGGGCGGAGGCAGCGGTCGGCCGGCGGGGGGGACGTGGCCGTCGCGGGCGCCGCGGCGAGGGCGGCGGCCATGGCCGCGCCACGCAGCGGGACAGGCAAGGACGATGGACGCCGGAGAGCCATGGATGCCCGCAGCAGTTTCGCCGAGGAACCCGGGCCGGACGCGGAGGAAACCGCAAATAGGTGCCATATGCTCGGATTCGTGCCCGCCGACCACTTTCCCAGCACCCACGCCACCTGGATCGACGCGCAGCTGACGATCGCGGAGCGCGGGGACCGTGCGGCCGCCTCGGGCGACGCCGGCGGGCGTGCGCGGGCGGAATCCGCGCGCGACGCCCTGCGTCGCCACGTCATGGAGCGGTACGCGCCGGCGCTCGCGGCCTACGTGAGCACGCCGCAGCTGCGCCGCGTGGGCGAGCGCGACGAGCTGGTGTCCGGCTTCTTCGCGCGCACGATGTCGGACCCGAACTTCCTGCTGCGCTGGCGCTCGAGCGGGATGCCGCTGCGCCGCTGGCTCATGAACGCGATGGCGTTCCACTGCCGCGGCGTGGTGCGCGACCGGCAGCGCGAGGAAGGACGCGGGAGCCTCGGCGATGCGGCCGCGTTCGCCGAACGACTGGCGGGGGGCGAGCCGGACCCCGCCGAGGCCTTCGACCGCGCCTGGGCGCTGGCGCTCGCCAACGAGGCGTACGCGCAGGTGCAGGCCGAGCTCGCGGCGCGCGGCCGCGGCGACGACGATGCCGTGTTCCGCATGCACGTCGTGGACGGCCTGACCCACGCACAGGTGGCCGCGCGCACCGCGCGCACCGAGGCAGAGTGCCGGAACGCCGTGCGACGCGTGGCGGGTGCGCTGCGCACCGCGGTGCGCGGCCTGCTGCGCGAGGAGGGCGTGCCGGAGTCGGGGCTCGAGGCGGCGGTCAACGAGGTGCTTGCGATCATGGAGCGCGGCGGGGAGTGACGCGGCGAGCGGGGCGACCGGGGCGAGCGCGATTCGCGCGGAAACTCCTCGGTTGGGATCGTCGGTGGGACGCCGCAGCGGATCGATCCCGGCACATGGAGCGGGAGCACGGGCAAGAGGAAGGGCAGGGTCAGGGCCAGGGCAAGGCTGCGCGGCTCACCCGCGGGCAGATGGCGATCGCGCTGCGGATCGGGTCGGACGCGGCCATGGATCGCGACGGCCCGGCGCGGCACGACCCGGACGGGGCGTACGAGCCCCCGCCCGCAGGCTTCGGCCGCGCGGGAGCGGGCATCACGGTCGCCATGCTGGTGGCCGGAACGCTCGCGATCCAGACAGTTACCGGCATTCCGCCGGTTCGGACGAATTCCGGGGACGGCCCGCCGTCCGCCGGCGCCGGACGCGGATCGATCCCCCGCGCAGGTGGCGGCACAGGCGCGATCCAGGACAACGAATCCAGACAGGAGCAGCAGAAGATGTTCGGAAAGTTCACCGGCGTGGCCGCGGCAACCGCGGTCGGGGTTTCGACGACGATCGCGGGGGCGCAGGCGACGGCCGTGCAGTGGCGGGTGGAAGATGGGGGGAATGGGCATTGGTATGCACTCGATGAGGCACGCCGTCCGTGGACGGCCGCAAGTGCGCACGCCCGCGCCGTCGGGGGACACCTTGCGACGGTCACCACCCACGCCGAGCACCTGTTCCTCCGCGCAAGCGTCTTCACGTACTGCTGCTCGATGAGCGACACATGGCTGGGGGCACGCCGGGACGACGTCGAAGAGCAGTACCGATGGGTCACGGGCGAGCCATTCGCACCGCTGCCCGAGGTCCCGTTCAGCGGCAACACGGTCGGATGGGACGCTCCGGCGCTCTATCTGGAGCAGATCATCCGGTTCAGTTACGTCGGAGAGTGGAACGGCGAGTCGAACTCGGCCAACGAGGGGAACTTCTCCGCGCTGGAGTGGTCCGCCGACTGCAACGCCGACGGCATCGTCGACTACGGACAGGTCGCGGACGGGACGTTCGCGGACGGGAACTCCAACAACGTGCCGGACTGCTGCGAGCTCGGGATCCCGTGCCTCACCGAACTGCCCGCCGTCCAATGGCGGGTGGAGGACGGCGGGAACGGGCACTGGTACCAGGGAGCGTTCGCCGCCGACTTCACCTCGCGCGCGCAGTGCGCCGCGATCGCCGAGGCGCGGGGCGGGACACTCGTCTCGATCGGGTCAGCCGCCGAGAGCGCATGGCTCTACGGGGCGGTCTCCTCGCGTGCGGAGCTCTGGACGCTCTCGACGCCGTTCGCGCTCGGGCCGTGGATCGGTGCCCGGAAGATCTCCGGGCAGTGGACCTGGGACGACGGCACGCCGTGGGGCCACACCGACTGGCTCACGAACGAGCGCAACGGATCCGGGAACTTCGTGCAATTCTACAACAGCACGCTGAATCCGGGCGGCTCCGTCACGATCCGGAACGCATGGAACGACAACGACGACGATCACGACGTGACGAAGAGCCTCGTCATCGAGTGGTCGGCCGACTGCGACGGGGACGGCATCGTCGACTTCGGGCAGATCCGCGACGGATCGCTCCCGGACCGGAACCTCAACGGCATCCCCGACGCCTGCGAGCCGAAGTGCGCGTGGTCCGACATCGTGCCGGACGGATCGATCGACGGCAACGACCTCTCCGAGCTGATCGCTCACTGGGGTCCCGCGACGCCGATGACGCGAGCCGACATCGATCGCAGCGGAGACGTCGACGGCGGGGACATCGCCCAGCTGCTCGCGTTCTGGGGAACCTGCACCCCCTGAGCGCCGCCGCGCCCGCGCCGCGCAATCCCGCACGAACTTCCGCCGCCCGGGGGCGGCGGTTTCGTTTCGGCATGCAGGATGCCCGTCGTACGCTTCCGGGCATGCGATTCGACCAGAAGGTCTGGCACAGCATGCCCGTCGTCGAAAGGGCGGGTTACTGGATGAGCTGCGTCATCGACCGGGCTCGGCGCTTCGCTGCATGCCTCGACGCCGCGGGCGTCCCCTTCGCGGTGTGCGGCGGGATGTCCGTCATGGCATGGGTCACGTCGCGTGACCCGGACTACGCGCGCACCACCAAGGACGTCGACATCCTGATGCGGCGCGCGGACCTCGCGCGCGCGGCGGAAGCGCTCGCGCCGCACGGGTTCGTTTTCGCCGAGGTGAACGGCGTGCCCATGTTCCTCGACGGACCAGACGGCACGCCGAAGAGCGCGGTGCACGTCGTGCTCGCGGACGAGCGTCTCTCGAGGTTCGAGACGATCGCGTCCCCCGCGCTCGGCGACGTGCAGCGCGACGATGCGGCACCCTGGCCCCGCGTCCCCCTCGCCACGCTCCTCGAGATGAAGCTCCTCGCGATGCGGCCGCACGACATCGCGCACATCGGCGACCTGCTGCGCGTGGGCCTGATCGACCGCACTTGGCGCGACCGCGTCCGAGCCGAGCTGCGCGAGCGATTCGACCGCGCGTACGACGAGGCGGAGCGCCACTACGGCGACTCCGCGCACTGAGATCGGTCACGGCATCGACTTGAACGCGTTCCACGCCACGTAGGCACCGGCACCGAGGAGGATGACCGCGCTCACCCAGCGGCCGTTCTTCTTCATGAAGCGCTCGGTGGACTCCTTCATCGCGGCGCATGCGCCGGAGCGAAGCGTCTCGATCACGGCTGGCGCGATCGACGGGACCAGCGAGATCGCGGAGAACACCGCGATGGCGACGGGGCGGGCGGCATGATCGGTGATCTGGGCGATCTGGTGACCGGCGGCGATCGTGATCGCCAGGCACTTCGGGTGGATTCCCATCGTCGCGAAGCCGAGCAGGCCCGAGCGCACGCACCGACGCGACACGGAGAGGTCCGCGCCCATGGAGCCGCCGAACTTGTCGGCGAACCAGGCCTTGCAGCGGGCGACGATGCCGGGGCCGTGCTTCGACGCCCCGGTGCGCTGCTCCTCGACGGCCTCGATCGGCGCACCGCGGATGGCGTGCATCGCGCGCTGGATGCCGATGGTCAGGAGCACACCCGCGATCAGCGCGCGCACGATGAAGTCC
>JBILFU010000191.1:0-4333 GCA_044351405.1 Phycisphaerales bacterium | reverse complement strand
TACCGCCAGTCGAAGACCGGCAGCTGGTTCGCGCACGCGCTGCACGACCGGCTCTGGCTCGATCGCCTGGAGCTGCGCAAGGACGACGGCGAGGTGGTCGTGCTGAACCTCGACCAGTACACGGTGATCGTCCCGCTCGGCTGACGGTCAGCCCGCCGTGCGCGGCGCCACGGTCACCTGGGTCCGCGCGGCGAGCCACGCGGCACCCATGCCGCGGGCGACGTAGTCGTTGACCCCGGACAGCGTCAGGCGGTCGAACTCCGCGGCGCTCTCCTCCAGGCTCATCGCCCGGTCGAGCCGCCACAGCTGCGAGGAGATCGCGGCGGCGCGCGCGCTGGTGCTCTCGCCGCTCATCACCAGCCCCGCCTTCGCGCCGACGACCGCGTCCCGGAACTCCCCCTCGGAGATGCCCTGCGCGAAGCGCTCCAGCTCGCGCAGGATGCACTCGAGCGTCGTTGGCGCGCGCTCGTGGGTGCTGCCGGCGTACACCTGCACCAGGCCGCGGTCGCGGCCGAGGGCGGACGCGGCGCCGACCGAGTAGCAGAGCCCACGCTTCTCGCGCACCTCCGTGAAGAGCCGGCTGCTCGCCGCGCCGCCCAGCACGCGGATGGCGACGCGGTGCGCGTAGGCCTCCGTGCCCCGGTCGGCGGGCGCGTCCAGGCCGATGGCCAGGTGGGTCTGCTGCGTGTCGAGCGCGACGAGGTGGCTGCCGCGCTCCGGCGGCGCGGAGGCGGCGGGTTCGTCCGAGGCGCCGGACCAGCCGGCGAGCAGCGTCTCCAACTGGTCGCGGACCCTGTCCGGGTCGGCGTCGCCCGCCACCCCGACGATGGTGCCGCCGGGAACCGCCCGCCGGCGCCAGGCCCTGCGGATCCCGTCCGGCGTCAGCGCACGCAGGCCCGCTTCCGTGCCGTACCCGCTGCGGTTGAACGGGGCCGGCATGGCGTGCTGCCGCAGCCGGACGCCCGCCAGGTGCTGTGGCTCGTCCTGCAGCCCGTTCAGCGCCTGCAGGGCGATCGCGCGCACGGAGTCGAGGGCCTCGGCGTCGAGGCTCGGCTCCCGGACGCAGAGCGACAGCAGGCGGAGCGCCTCCGGCAGGCGGTCGCCCATGCAGAGCGCGGACAGCGCCAGGTGGTGGACGCCCGCCGTCCCGTGCCGCTGGGCGCCGATCGCGTCGAAGGCGTCCGAGATCCCCCGGCTGGAGAGGCCGCCGGCGCCGCGCAGGACGAGCTCGGCCAGCACGGTCGACTCGCCCTCGCCGGCGTCGCCGACGGGGTCGCCGCACGTGCCCACGGGGAGGAGCCACGACACCGCCGCGCTGCGCATCCCGGGCATCCGCTCGACGACGAGCCGGGCGCCGCAGGACAGGTCGAACCACCGGAGCGGGGCGTCGGGCATGCGCGGAGGGTATCAGCGCGCGAAGTCGTCGAACCACTCGTCGGGCGTGTGCATGCCCGCGGCGCGGCCCGACAGCCAGCGCGCCATCCGCAGCGCGCCCAGCGCGAACAGGTCGCGGCTGGTGGCGGAGTGCGAGATGGTCACGCGCTCGCCCTGCCCGGAGAAGGACACGGCATGCTCGCCCACCACGTCACCTGCCCGGATTGCATGGATTCTGGCTGGATTCAAGGGCTTTCCGCTGCCCGCGGCGACGGCCGCCGCCAGGCTCCGCGCGGTGCCGCTGGGCGCGTCCAGCTTGCGGGCGTGGTGCGTCTCCACGATGTCGACGTCGAACCCGCGCAGCATGCGCGCCGCGTCGGCCGCCAGGCGTCGCGCGACGGCGACTCCGAGCGACGTGTTCGGCGCCACCATCGCCGGGATGCGCGCGGATGCCCGGGCGATCGCGTCGAGCGATGCCTGGGAGAGCCCGGTGGTCCCGACGAGGAGCGCGCAGCCGAGCTCCGCCGCGATGCCTGCGGCGCGCGCCGCGCCCTCGTCGCTCGAGAAGTCGATGACCGCGTCCGCGTCGCCCGGGCGGAGGCCGTGCTCCTCGTCCCTGTCGATGCACCGCACGGCGTGCGTCGCGCCTTCGGCGGGGATGCACGCCGCGATCCGCTGGCCCATGCGTCCCCCGGCGCCGTGGATGAGCACGCGAAGCGTCTCCCGGGAGTCCGTGCGAGCAATCTGTGCGCCGTCGCGCGGTGCCGTCTTCATGCGCGCATTGTGCGCGCGCATCGCGCGGTTTGCCCGTGATTTGCCGAAGGATCGGCGCGTCGCACCGCTCCGCAAGCCTGTCCCGTAGCGCACCGTCCGGGGGCGGCAAGGGGGTCCGGGAAAAATCTTCGGAAAATTCCTCTCAACCCATTTACACCCTGTGCCGATAAAGGTACTAATGGCAACGGCTGAGGGCCGAGTTACGCGGGCCTCCAGTCACTCCGACCCCTACGCGTAACACAAGGGAGCCAGACCATGGCCAAGAAGAAGAAGGCTGCCAAGAAGGCCGCCAAGAAGACCGCGAAGAAGAAGAGCAAGTAATACTGCTCGACCGGACAACACCAGCAGGGCCGGCCGAGCGCCGGCCCTGTTGGTTTTTGCGCAGCGGCCCGCGCGCCGCTCCCCGAACTCCCGGGCCCGCCTCGCTAGGATTCCGCCCTCCCATGGCACACATCATTGCCGAACCCTGCATCGGAACGAAGGACGCGGCGTGCGTCGAGGTCTGCCCGGTGGACTGCATCCACCCCGGCAAGAGCGAAGGCGACCACGCCGAGGCCAAGCAGCTCTACATCGACCCGGACACCTGCATCGACTGCGGGCTGTGCGTCGACGAGTGCCCCGTGCACGCCATCTACCCGCAGGAGGACCTGCCCGCGGAGTGGAAGCAGTACATCCAGATCAACGCGGACTTCTTCAAGAACCGGAAGTGACGCGGCGCGGCGGCGGTCGGAGCCGCACCAACGCGCCCGTGCGACTGGAACTCCCGAACGACGACGCGCGCCGCATCCGGCGCGCGTCGTCGCTATCGGAACGGGCGCGGGCGCGCGGGGCGGCCGCCTGCCCGCGGGTCATTCCTCGCGCTTCTCGGCCAGCTTGCTGACGTTGGCGGGGGCGTCCGGCTTCTCGGTCCAGTCCTGCGCGCGCGGCCCCAGGTTGAGCTGGGTCGGCATGGTCTTCCGGTAGCCGAGCTTGCGGATGATCTCCAGCACGTCGGTCCAGGTGGGGAAGGTCTTGTGGTTGACGCGCTTGAACGCGTCGATCGCGAGCAGGAACAGGTACTGCTCGCGGTTCATCTCGCCTTCCTCGGCGGTCTTGACGAAGTCCGTCAGGCGCCGCCCGGGGCCGCGGCGGCGCTCCAGGTTTGTCGGGTCGGTCGCGCCCTCGATGTTGCGGCGGTCCAGGCCCGAACGGCGGTCGACCACCTCGTTCCAGCGGGAGTCACCGGGCGCAGGGGAGGAGTCGGCGGGCTTGCGGGGCGTTGCGTCGGACATGCGCGCGAGTGTAGCGATGGCGGGGCCGAGGTCCGGCGACCGCTACGATCCGTCCGCCCATGCGAAGCCGTCCCCGAGCAGCGTTCCCCGCACTCGTCGCCGCGGCCGCGGCGGCCGCGCTGGCCGCCGCGTCGGCCATCGCCGCGTGCGGACCGCGTGCCGCTGCACGACATGCGGTCCTCGGTGCCGCGGGCGACGCGGCACGCGCGGAGGGGGCGGATGCGGCCGTGCAGCCGGCGCAGGCCGGGCTGCCGCGGATCCTCGTCTTCAGCCGCACGTGCGGCTTCCGCCACAAGTCGATCCCGGACGGCATCGCCGCGCTGCGGGAGATCGGTGCGGGCCGCTGGGACATGGATGCCACCGAGGACGCCGCCGCGTTCACGGTCGACAACCTGGCGCGCTACCGCGCGGTGGTGTTCCTGTCGACCACCGGGAACGTGCTCGATGTCGCGCAGCAGGGCGCGTTCGAGTCCTACGTCCGCGGCGGCGGCGGCTGGGCGGGCATCCACGCGGCGGCCGACACCGAGTACGACTGGCCCTGGTACGGCCGGCTGGCGGGCGCGTGGTTCCTGGGCCATCCCAAGGTGCAGCAGGCGACGGTGCGCGTGGAGGACCGCGCGCATGCCTCCACCTCCATGCTGCCGGCGGACTGGCGGCGCACCGACGAGTGGTACTCGTTCCGCCGCAACCCGCGCGGCGACGTGCGCGTGCTGGCCACGCTCGACGAGCGGACCTACGACCCCGAGAGGACGCCGATGGGCGCCGACCACCCGATCGCCTGGTGCCATGAGTTCGAGGGCGGGCGCGCCTGGTACACGGCGGGCGGGCACACCGCGGAGAGCTTCCGCGAGCCGCTCTTCCGAGACCACCTGCGCGGCGGCATCGAGTGGGCCATGGGGGCGCCCGCATCCGGC
>JBILFU010000190.1:0-4336 GCA_044351405.1 Phycisphaerales bacterium | reverse complement strand
ACGCCTCGACGGTGCAGCCCGGCGTGTCGTCCTTGGGATAGAAGTAGAGGACGACCGGGCGGCCCGCGAATTCCTTCAGCGTGCGGACGGTGCCCGACTGGTCGGGCGCGGAGAACGGCGGGGCCTTGCGGCCGGGGGCGATGAGCGGCATGGGAAATTGGTCCCGGAGGAACGGGACCAATTTAGCGGTCGCCGCGGCGGTAGTCGAGGCTCGGGCGGCGGTGCGTGCGGGCCTCGAGGTCCGGCGTGCGCCAGCAGCCGACCCAGCGGTTCGGGCGCACCTCGACCAGCACGTGCTCGTCGCGGCCGGGGGCGAGCGGCGGGCGCGACTCGCGCGGCACGTCCGGCCACCACGGCACGGCGCCCGGGATGCGCCGGAACTCGGCGGGGTCGTTCGTCACGTCGCGGATCGTCACCAGGCGGTGCCGCGCGTCGCGCAGCATCGGGATCGAGCGGAACAGCCCGCGCGTGTACGGGTGCAGCGGCTCGTCGAAGAGCTCGAAGACGTTCGCCACCTCCACCACTCGGCCCGCGTACATCACGCACACGACGTCCGCGTTCTCCGCGACCACGCCGAGGTTGTGCGTGATGAGCATGATGCCCATGTCGCGGTCGCGCTGCAGCTCGCGAAGGAGCTCGAGGATCTGCGCCTGGATGGTGACGTCGAGCGCCGTCGTCGGCTCGTCCGCGAGCAGCACCCTCGGCCGGCACGCGAGCGCCATCGCGATCATCACGCGCTGGCGCATGCCGCCCGAGAACTGGTGCGGGTACATGGCGAGCCGCTCCTCGGGCTTCCTGATGCCGACGTCCTTCATCGCCTGCACCGCGATCGAGCGCGCGCCCTCGGGCCCGACCTGCTGGTGGAGCAGGATCGCCTCGAGCAGCTGGTCGCCGATCGTGTAGACCGGGTTCAGGCTCGTCATCGGCTCCTGGAAGATCATCGCGATCTTCCCGCCGCGGATCGAGAGCATCTCCTCCTCGGGGAGCGAGCAGATGTCGCGGCCCTCGAAGATGATGCTCCCGCGGTCGAAGCGACCCGGCGGGCGCGGGATGAGCTGCATGGTGCTCATCGCGGTCACGCTCTTGCCGCAGCCGGACTCGCCGACCACGGCGAGCGTCTGCTGCGGGAAGAGCGTCATGTGCACGCCGTTCACCGCTTGGATGCGCGGGCCGCCCGCGGAGTTCTCGAAGCTGACGGCGAGGTCCGCCACCTCCAGCACGGGCCTCGAGAGCCGGTCCGTGGCTGGAGCGGCGGCGGGTGCTTCGGCGTGTGCGTGCGTCATCAGTGGGCCGCCTTCCTGAGCTTGGGGTCGATCGCGTCGCGCATGGCCTCGCCCAGCAGGTTGTAGCTGAGGACGCTGAGGAAGATCGCGGCGCCGGGGAACACCGCGAGCCACCACACGAACGTGCCGGTCGCCGCGGTGGCGCTCGACAGCAGCTTGCCCCAGCTCGCCTGCCCGTCCGGGCCCAGCCCGAGGTAGCTGAGCGTCGCCTCGACCGAGATCGCCGCGGCGATCGCGAAGCTCGCGTCGACGAGCACCGGCGTCACGCCGTTCGGCAGCATGTGCCGGAAGAGGATCTTGGAGACCGGGAGCCCGTTCGCGCGCGCCGCCTGCACGAAGTCCTGGCCGCGCAGCTTGAGGAACTCCGCGCGCGTGAAGCGCGCCGCGCCCGTCCAGCTGAAGCAGCCGATGATCGCCATCATCACGTAGGTGTTGCGCGGCAGCACGCCCGCGGCGACGATCAGCAGGAACAGCACGGGCACCGCCATGAAGATCTCCACCATCCGGAACAGGAGGAAGTCGACCTTCCCGCCGAAGTAGCCCATGACCGCGCCGAGCGTCACGCCGATCAGCACCGAGATGCCCGTCGACACGAACCCGATCGAGATCGAGAGCCGGCAGGCCCACAGGAGCTGGGAGAGCACGTCGCCGCCGAGCGCGTCGGAGCCGAGCAGCAGCCTGCGCTCGCCGAAGGCGGTGCCGGCGGAGGCGGACATCGAGGGGATGTCGGCGAGCCGAGTTCCCGGCGCCTTCGCGACCATGTCGCTGCGGGTGTACTGCGGCGACCAGGGCACGGGGGCCCATACGACCTCGCGGATGCGGCCGGAGCGCTCGTCCTCGACGTAGCGCTCGAAGTCGACGAGCTCCGCGCCGCCAGCGAAGGCGCATGCGAGGAACGCCGCCGCGCCCGCGAGCGCCACGGCGCCGAATCGGAACCTGCGCAGGTCGACCGTCGGCACGAGCGCCGCGAGGAGCGTCGCCGGCACCGCGACCGCGGCCGCGAACCACGCCTCGCCCTGCGGCCCGCGCGCCGCCGCGCGCAGCCATCCCGCGCCCTCCGCGTCCTCGGCCCACTCGTGGAGCGTGCCCGAGAGAAGGACGATCGCGCCGCACTGCGCCGCGCACAGCGCGAGGATCCCCAGCCGCTGCGAGCGCCGGAGCGAGCGCGGCCCGAGGAAGGTCCACGGCACCCCGAGCAGCGCGCCCGCGAGCAGCAGCCAGTCGGTCGGCGTGAGGTTCGCCGGAAGCGGCCAGTGCCGCCCGTCGTCCGCGACGAAGGTCACCGGGTGGGCGTTCGCGACCAGCGGCGCGAGCACCGCCATGCACGCGACCAGCCCGATCCAGCACAGCCCGAACACCGCGCCCGGGCGCCTGAGGACGCGGTCCCAGGCGTCCGCCCAGAACGGCTTGGCGCGCACCGCCCCGACGCCGCGCATCACCTCGATGCCGGAGATCGCGGCCGGGGCCGCAGGGGCGCTCGTCGGCCTCGCGTCAGGCACGGTTGAAGCTCACCCGCGGGTCGGCCGCCGCGTAGAGGATGTCGGCAAGGAGCAGCGCCAGCAGGTTGACGCACGCGATGATGAAGGTGTTGGCCAGGATGATCTCGCGGTCGCGCAGGTCGATCGCCTCGATGATCAGGCTTCCCATCCCCGGCACCGTGAAGATCCGCTCGATGACCACGCTGCCCGCGAGCATGGCCGGGAAGATGCCGACGAACATCGTGATCAGGGGCAGCAGGCTGTTGCGGAAGACGTGGTGCAGCACGACGTCGCCGCGCGGCACGCCCTTCGCCTTCGCGGTGCGCACGTAGTCGGCGCTGAAGTTGTCGAGCATCGCCGCGCGCGTCTGCTTGGAGAGCACCGCGAACGAGGCGTACACCAGGCACACGACGGGCAGCACCACGTGCCACGCCAGGTCGAGCAGGTAGCCGCGCTGCCACGCGCCCGCGCCGTCCCAGTGCGGCAGGAACGTCATCGACGCGGCCGCGCTGTCGTGCAGTCCGCTCACCGGGAACCAGCCCAGGTACTGGCGGTTCGCCAGGAACCCGATGGCGAATACGCCCGCGAGCACGGTCGGCACCGAGTAGAGGCCCAGGTAGAGGAACCCGGTCCCCACGTCGAACCAGCCGCCGCGGCGCACCGAGGCGAGCACTCCCGTCGGCACGGCGATCAGGTACGAGATCGGGAACGCGATCAGGTTGAGGAGGAGCGTCACCGGCAGCGCCGCCAGGATCAGGTCCGCGACCGGGCGGTTCTTGCTGAAGGCGACGCCGAGGTCCGGCGCGTCCAGCGAGACGAGCCCGGGGAGGATCGGGATCCCGCTCTCCGGGTAGGGCCCGGCCCGGAACGCCGCGAGCGCGCGATCACGTGCCCGCTCCGCGACGGCCCACCTCGCCCGCGCGTCCGCGGCGGCCGCCGCGAGCGCCTCGTACTTCGGGTTGGCCGGGCCGGCACGGAAGTCGATGCCCTCGAAGTCCCCGAAGCGCGCGGCGCCCTTTCGGTCGAGCCGCGCGGCCATCTCGGGCCCCGCCGCCCTCGCCCAGTCCGCGAGCGCGTCGCGCATGCGCCGTACGGAGCCGATGTACTCGCGGCGCGCGGCCTCGGCCTCCCGCTGGGACTTCCTGAACTCCGCCACCAGCGCCTCGCCCGTGGCCGCGGGCGCAGGCGCGGACTCCGGCCCGGCAACGGGGGACGCGGGCGCGGCGGGCGCCGACGCGTCCGCCGGGAACGCCTCCGCGAGCGGCGGCGGCTCGACCGCGCGCGGCGGGGGCACGCGGTCGCCCGAGGGCGTGCGCAGGTCGCGCTCGCCGAACTTCACCGGCGAGATGCGCGCGAGCCAGCGCCCGTACTGCACGATCACCGGGTCGTTGAGGCCGTAGCGGTCCTCGAGGTAGGCCTGCATCTGCGCGACCTTGCTGGTGTCGCTCATCTGCCCGCCCGAGACCGCGAGCCCCGCGCCGATGCCGCCCGGCGCGAGCGCCAGCAGCATGAACACCATCAGCGTGATCCCGAGGATGGTCGGGACCATGAAGGCGAGGCGTCGGAGGAGGTAGG
>JBILFU010000020.1:0-15033 GCA_044351405.1 Phycisphaerales bacterium | reverse complement strand
CGAGCGGCCAGGCGGCGGACGCCGCGTCGGTCGGCGCGATGACGGCATCCGGCACGGTGCGCCTGGAGGCGCGCCAGTGGGGCGACGCGGCGCGCTCGGGCACGCCCCGCCTCTTCCGCATGAACGCACCCTCCGTGCGCTACGACGCGCGCGACGGCACCGCCTTCGCCGACGGGGCCGGCACGCTCCTCGTCCACGACCCTTCGCCCGCCGGGTCGGCCGCGCCGCAGGGCGCCGGGGGCAGCCCGTTCTCGCCCGAGGGCACCACGCGGTTCACGTGGAAGCGCTCGCTCGCCGTGGAGCGGCGGCCCAACGGAGACAGCCGCATCACGCTCGAGCGCGAGGTGCTCATGGAGCACCTCGGCCAGGGCGAGGCGGCCACCGGCACGGTGACGGCCGACCGCATGATGGCCACGGTCCGCGCGGCCCCGGGTGCGGCGCGTCCCGCGGCCGCCGACGACGTGGCGATGCAGCTCGGCGGCCCCGCCGAGATCGCCGACGTGGCGGCCGACGGCAACGTCATGGTGCGGACCGACGAGTACGACATCGAGGCGCACGAGTTCGAGCTGGACGTGCCCTCGCAGGTGGGCGCCGCGCGCGCCGAGCCCGGCCGGCTGGTCACCGTCGTCCGCCGCGGCCAGGCGACGCCGCTGCGCGGCCACGCGTTCCGGTGGGACCTGGCGCGCGGCACGCTCTCGGTCGAGGGGGCGCGCGGCGCCATCGGCCGCTGAGGCGGCGCCGCGCGCGCCGCGCGCCGCCGGGCAGCCCGCGCCGTCACGCGTAGCCGAGCCGCTCGAGGTCCTCCTCGCCGAGCCCGAAGTGATGGCCGATCTCGTGCAGCAGGGTCACGCGGATCTCCCGGCGGATGCGCGCCGCGCCGCCGAGCTCCGAGCCGTCCTCGTCGGTCCACTCGTCCCAGCCGCCCGCCTCGTCGAGGATCCCCTCCCGGAAGAGGGTGATCACCTCGGGCATCCCCGGCTGCGACACGGAGCGCTCCGTGAGCGGGATGCCCGAGTGCAGTCCGCACAGCCCCGCCGGGTCGTCCGGGTCGAGCCCCAGCTCGCGCAGCAGCTGCCGCGGCGGGTGGTCCTCGAGCACCACCGGGACCTCCTCGAGGAGCGCGTGCAGCGCGGCCGGGAGCCGCCCGAGCTCCTCCTCGAAGAGCGCGTCGAAGCGCGCACGCTCGTCCCGGCGCACCGTCAGGCCTCCAGCGCGCCGACGAGGTCGCCGATCGAGCCCACGCCCTGGTCGAGTACCCACCGCTCCAGGCCGCGCGCCAGCCGCGCGGGCAGCGCCGGAGCCACGAAGAGCCCCGTGCCGACGCCCACGGCGGTCGCGCCGGCGAGCACGAACTCCGCCGCATCCTGCCAGGCGAGCACGCCGCCGAGGCCGATGATCGGGATCCCCGCGCCCCGGGCCACGTGGCGGTGGACGTCGTGCACCATGCGGACCGCCACCGGGTGGATCGCGGGCCCGCTCAGCCCGCCGCGGCCGCGCGAGAGGCGCGGCCGGCGCGTGCGCACGTCGATGCTCATCGCGGTCATGGTGTTGACGAGCGTCAGTCCGTCCGCGCCGCCCTCGACCGCGGCGGCCGCCATCCGCACGACGTCCGAGTTCGGGCTGAGCTTGACCAGGAGCCGGGCGCGGCGGACCGCGGGGCGCACCGCGGCGAGGAGCTCCCGCAGCGCGGCCGGGTCGTCGCCGAACTGGAGGCCGGTGGCCGTGTTCGGGCAGCTGACGTTGAGCTCGACGGCAGGAAGGGAGGTGGCCTGGTCCATCGCCGCCGCGACGCGCACGTAGTCGTCCACCGAATGGCCCGCCGCGGACCCGAAGGCGGCGCAGGGCAGGGCCGCGGCCACCGGGGCCTTCTCGCGCAGGAAGCGCGCGAGCCCGACGTTGGCCAGGCCGATCGCGTTCATCATGCCGCCCGGAACGTCGATGATGCGCCACGGGTCGTTTCCGGCGCGCTCCTCCGGCGTGATGCTCTTGGTGGTCACGGCGCCCAGCCAGCCCAGGTCGAGCGCATCGGCCAGCTCGTCCGCGTAGCCGCAGGTTCCCGCGGCCGCCACGATCGGGGTGGCCAGCGCGATCCCTGCGAACGAGGTGCGAATCCGCGCGTCCGGGCGTCCCATGGCGGGCCGAGTCTACGGAACCCGCTCAGCGCGCGCGGTCCCGCGCCACCGCCTCCCGCTGCGCGGCGATCGCCCGCAGGTCCGCGTCCGGCAGGCGGGCCGCGGCCCGCAGGTGCTCCTCCGCCTCGTCGAGGGAGCGCCGCGACTCGTCCCGGTCGCCCAGCCGCCGCCATGCATCCGCGGTGAGCCTGCAGAACGCCGCCCGGTGGGCGCGGTGCACCGCGTCGTCGCCGCGGGCCTGCCGCAGGGCGTCGAGCTGCGGGCGCAGGTCCTCGCAGCGCTCGAGGCACGCGCTCGCGGACTCGGAGGTCTCCTCCGCGGCCAGCGCGAATGCCGCGAGCACCGCATGCTCGACGGCGGTCGCGTGGTCGGCGGCGCCGGCGGACGCGGCGGCCCACGCGCGGCACTCGTCCCAGAGCTGCTCGTGCGCGATGCGCCGCTGCGCGGGGTCGTCGATCATGCTCGCGGCGCAGGCGATGGGCCGCGACAGCCCGGCGGCGATCGCCATCCGCACGAGCGGGTCCGCCGCGCGGTCCCGGAGCGCGGCGGCGAAGGGCACCAGCGCGGCGATCGCGGCGCGGAGGGCGTCGAACGCGGCGCGCGCGTCGCCCGCGCCGGCCTCGGCGGCCGCGGCAAGCTCGAGCGTGCGCGCGAGGGCCAGGTGGCGCGCCGGGTCGGCCCGGTCCGCCGTGCATGCGGCGCGGAGGGTCGTCAGCGCGTCGCCCACCACGGCACGCGCCTTCTGCCGCTCGCCGATGCGGACGGCCATCGCGCAGTACGAGGCCGCGAGGTCGGCGACGCGCGAGAACGCGGGGGAGCCGCCGCGCGCCGAGCGGGCATCGTCCCGCGCGCGGCTCCACAGTTGGCGCAGGCGCTCCGCCTGCTCGGCGGCGGCCAGGAGCTCGGCGGGATGCGGTGCGGCGGCGGCGCGGGGGCGATGCGCGTTCGGGCGCGGGGGAAGCGCCCTGGTGTCGGCGAGCGTCATGCGTGGTTCCGTGGGGACGTGCGGACGGCGGTCAGCCGAGCCCGTCGGGGTCGAGGGCGGCTTCCTTGGCCTGGGCCTTGGACTTCTTGGCGCCGGGGCGCTCGGGCACCTGCTCCATGTAGAGGATGCGCCCGCAGGTCAGGCAGGTGACCAGCCGGTCGTTCTGGGCCGCCACCTTGCTGTAGGCATCGAGCGGCAGTTCCGCGTTGCAGCCCGAGCACGCGAACTCGCGGTGGCGCAGGTCGATTACCGTGACCTCGGCCAGCGCCTCGCCGTCGTTCTGCTCCGCGGCCTCGTCGAACGCCGCGCGCACGTCCTCGGGCAGGAGCGCCGCGGCGCGATCGCGCTGCGCCTCCAGTTCGCGCAGGCGGTCGCCGAGCTCGGCGCGCGCCTCGTCCAGGGCGGCCTTGGCCAGGTCCCGCAGGCGCGTGCGGTCGGCGATCGGGGCATCGCCCGCCGCCATCTCGGACTTCAGCTTCTCCAGGTTCTCCATCTGCGCGAGCATCCGCTCGGCGAGGCCGTCGCGCTTGCCCTCGATGGCCTTCAGCTCGTCGCGCAGCGCGTTGTACTGGCGGGGATTCGCGCTCGAGTTCAGCTCGCCGCGCAGCTGCTCGATGCGCTGGCGGAACGAGCCGTCCTCGAGCTCCAGGTTCGCGACCGCCGCCTGCAGCTGCCTCGCCTGCGCCTCGAGGTCGCGGCGCTTGGCCGCGAGCGAGTCGAGCTGCGCCTGGTGGCGCTTCATGTCGTGCTCGGAGTTGCCGAAGCGCGTGCGGATCCCGCGGACCTGGCTGTCGACGGCATGGAGGGCGCGGAGGTTGGCGATGAGGCTCATGTGTGATGTGGTCCCGGAACTCGGGCCACGCAGCGTACACCCCGCCGGCGTCCGCGCCGGGTCAGCGCGCCTGCAGCAGCCACCAGGCGACGGGCCCCGCGAGGAGGGGGCTGTCCAGGACGTCGAACAGGCCGCCCATTCCCGGAAGGATCCGGCCGGAATCCTTGGCGCCGCCCGATCGCTTCAGCAGGCTCTCCGCGAGGTCGCCGAACGGGCCGACCACCCCGAAAGCCGCGCCCGCGGCGGCCCCCAGCAGCGGCGGGACCTTGTCGCGCGGGTCCTCGAGCGACCCGCTCCACCACGCGAGCAGCGCTCCGACCACGGCCGCGAAGGCGACTCCCCCGGCAAGGCCCTCCCAGCTCTTCGCCGGGCTGAGCCAGGGGATCATCTTGTGCCGGCCGACGGACATCCCGACCGCGTAGGCGCCGATGTCGCTCGCCTTCACCGTGAGGATCGCGCCGGCGAGCACCCACGGTCCGACCTCCGTGCGCACGAGGAGCCACGCGCCGAGCATCGCGCCGATCCAGGCGAAGGACGCGAGCGTGCCGCCGACCGCCGCCACCGAGCCCGCGATGCGGCCGCCGCGCGTGTGCACGACGAGCGCCGCCGCCAGCGTGGCCCCGAGGGCGGTGGCGACGGCCGCCCCGGCGCGGGCGCCGTCGTCGATGGCCGGGAGCGCCCGGACCGTCGCGCAGCCGAGCATGGCCGCCGCCGCGGTCAGCCAGCCGGGCGCGTGGATGCCGGCACCGCGCAGGAGCCGCGCGAGCTCGAGCCCGAGCACCGGGGCCAGCACCGCGAGCGCGAACGCCGAGAGCAGGATGCCGTCCGACGTTCCCAGGAGGCGCCGCACGGCCTCGGACTCGCGGAGCGCCGCCGAGGCCCGGCCGTCGAGCCACAGCAGCGCCAGGAGCGACGCGACGAGGAGCGTTCCGGTGAGGAGTCGGTGGCGGAGCACGGCTTCAGTAGACGGGAACGGACGGGTCGATGTCCATCGACCACAGGTGGATGCCGCCCGCGAGGCTTCGGACGTCGTCGAAGCCTGCCTGCCGCAGCGCGGCGGTGGCCTGCAGGCTGCGCGCGCCGTGGTGGCAGTGGACGACGATCGGCGCGTCCTCGCGCCCGCGGAGCGCCTGGGCGTGCCGCGCGAAGTCGTGCAGGGGCACGTGGACCGCTCCCTCGATGCGGGCGATGTCCCGCTCCGCGTCGGTACGGCAGTCGACGAGGACGATCGCCTCGCCCGCGTCGCGGCGCGCGCGGAACTCCCGGGGCGTGATCTCCCAGTCGGCGTTGAAGGGGTAGCCCTGCGGCAGGCCCCGCTCGTCGAGCGGCTGCATGGCTCAGCGGCTCCCCGCGGCGGCCTGCGGCGCCGGGAGCCACTCGACGCTCCCGGCCGGTTCGCGGCGCACGGTGTTCGGCGGCACGAGGACTGCGTGGAAGGGCATCGCGGCGAGCCAGAAGATGCCGATCGCCGGCTGCGCCGCGCCGTCGGCGGGCGCGCTCGGGCCCTCGCCGTGGATCGCGAGCGCGTCCGCGGCGGTCGGGAACCGCCCGGTGGCGCGCGGGTCGCCCGAGAAGCCCTCGAAGAGCGCGTAGTAGGTGGGCTGCACCTCGACCTGCCCGCGCGGCTGTCGGACGGAGGTCCGCGGCCATCCGGTGCGGTCGAGCGAGGTGGTCCGCACCCCCGCATCGACGGGCGCGCCCTCCTCGGGCCCGAGCTTCGCCGGGCCTCCGTCGCGCCCGAGGGGCGCGGGAGCGTCGGCGAGGTCCGGCAGCGGCGCATTGCCCGCTCCCACCAGGGTCGCGGACGGGTTCTGGCAGCCGCCGCCCAGGGCGATGATCGCGGCGGCGGCGGCGAGGCGTGCGTTGGCGTGCGGGCCGTTCATCGGGGCGTGCCTCACGCGTCGAGGTCGTACCCGGCGCGCTCGAGGACCTCTCGGATCGTATCCGGGTCGAATCCACGGCGGGCAAGGCGCGCCGCCACCCGCGAAGCAGGCTGGCCCTCCGCGCGGGCGGCCCGCGCCACCGAGCGCAGCTCCGCGTCCGTCGCCGCGCCGTGCTCGGCGGCGTCCTGCGCATCGCGCGCCTCGATGCCGTCGCGGCGGAGCAGCTCCTCGAGCGCCTCGGCGGGCAGCGGGCCCTTGCGGCGATGCTGCTCGGTGCGCGCGGCGGCGAACGCACGGTCGTCGATCCATCCGTCCTCGACGAGCGACCGGACCGCCTCCCGCGCCGCCTCCGCGGAGTGCCCCGCGCGCTCGAGGCGCTGGCGCAGCCCGGCTGCGCTCCGCCCCTGCCGGGCAAGGAGGCCGAGCGCGGCCTCGCGCGCGAGCGCAGCGGCGGCCGCACGCGACGCGCGGGCCGCGAGCGCCGGCGTCCACGCCGCGCCCTCGCGGATCCGCAGCTCCTCCGCGCGGACGCGCGGGAGCGTGGCGACGGTGGTGCCGCGCACGCGAACCTCGACCGCGTTCGGGTCCGCCGCGAGCGGCCGGAGCGCCTCGATCCTGGGGGATTGCCGCCGTGCGGACGCCATGGTCAGCCGAGCCCGTCGAGGTAGGCCGCCAGTTCCGACGCCGCGTGACGGTCGCCCGAGCGCCGTGCCGCCTCCAGGCCCGCGCGCAGCGTCGCCGCGGCCTCGTCCACCCGTCCGAGGGCCTCCAGCGAGCGGGCGCGGTGGTAGTGCGCGTAGCCATGCGAAGGGTCCGCCCTCAGCGCGCGGTCGTACCAGTCGATCGCCTCGCCGTGCCGACCGGCGGCGGCATGTTCCTGCGCGATGCCGTAGAGGCAGAAGGGATCCTCGGGCTCGGCCTCGAGCAGCCGAAGCAGCTGCGCGAGCCGGTCGGGTCGTGCGGCGGGGGCGGGTCCGTCGGCCATGGCGTCACCGTATCACAACCCGCTACCCTTCCGGGCATGGACCGGACCGCGTTCCCGAGGCGGATGCGACTGCTCTCCGCGCTGGCCGCCGCGCTGGCCGGCGCGGCGTGCACGCCGCAGTACGTCCCCGAGGACCGCACGGACCGCCGGCCGCGGGAGCTGCGCTTCGAGCAGCACCTCGGGGGAACCCACCACGCGGTGGCCGTCGACGGCGGGCGCTGGTTCCAGACCTTCTCGAACGAGCTGCTCGTGATCGACGTGACCAACGGGCGCGAGCTCGGGCGCGCCGAGGGCGTGCCGTTCGGCGAGGGCGGGGCGCTCTCCGACCTGGCCGTCGAGGGCGACCGTGCGTGGGCCGTGTCGAGCGCGACGGCGCTGGTCGAGTTCGATGTCTCGGCGAACGCCGCGCCCGCGGTGGTCGCCCGGACCGATGCGGCGAAGCTCGGCATCGAGCCAGAGCTGGTTTCGCGCGTGGGCGGCGAGACCTTCGTCTCCGGCGCGGGCGGTGCCGTGCGGCTCTCCGACGGCAGGCGCTTCCTGACCGGCATGGCGCCGGTGCACGTGGTGCACGGGACGCCGGGGCCGGTCACCTGCGTCGGTCGGCGGATCGTCGCGCTCGAGGACGGTCGGTACCTGGGCGCGGCCACCGCGCTCGACGAGCTTCCCCCGGGGGTCGGTCCGCCCGGCGGGTACGCCTTCGTGCTGCAGGGAAAGACCGGCGCGACGGTCGGGCTGATGGGGCCGTCCTTCAACGAGGTGGCGCGCGCCACCGTGCCCGCCCTCGTCCGCCGCGTGCGCGTGTGCGGCGACCGGCTCTTCGCGGTGACCGACCGGCACCTCCACACGTGGCGCCTGGACGGCGTCGTGCTCGTCGAGCCGGAGGAGATCCCGCTCCGCGGGGGGCGCGACATCGCCCTGCTGCGTCCCAACAACTACGCGGTCGCGGGCTCGTTCGGGCGGGCGATGTACCGCCATCGCGCCGAGGACCGCCGGGAGGGCGATGCCTTCTACAACGTCGATCGCCAGCCGGGGCTCCTCGAGGTCGCCATCACCGACGGCCGCCGCATCCTGGCGGGCGGACGCGAGGGCTTCTGGCGCTGGCGCATCGGGGGCGAGGCGCAGCTCACCGACCAGTCCACGGACCTGACCAACGTCCCCGACCCGGACCTCTCCGCCGCATGGGGCCGCGTGCGGCTGGTCACCGAGAAGGATCCCGAGGGAGTGGACCGCGGCGTCGCGGTGGAGATCACGCAGGGCACGTCGGTCGACCGCCACGTGCCGGACGGTTCGCCGCGCGTCACCGCGGTGGAGCTGGTCGACGGCGACGTGTGGGTGGGGCACCAGCGCGGCATCGACGTCCTCCGGCGCGTCTCGCCGCCGTCGCCCCCGCCGGGCACGGACGGGTCCGCCGCCGGCGGTCCCGCCCCCATCGCCCGCATCGAGGTCATCCACCGCTGGCGCTTCGAGGGTCCGGTGCGGTTCATCTATCCCGAGCGCGTCGGCGGCGGTGCATCGGTGGTGTCGCTGCACGGCGGGTTCATGCTGATCAAGCCCGTTGCCGTGGGGGAGGCGCCCGTCTTCAAGGGGCGCGGCGAGGTCGAGTGACCGCGCCGCCGCGGCGGGGGCGCGCCTGGGAGCAGAACTCGCGGCAGATCGGGTCGTCGGCGCAGGTGTTCCCCCGCGCGCGGCAGGCGGCGCGGCCGTGGAAGATCAGCAGGTGGCTCAGGTCGCACCAGCGGTCGCGCGGGAAGAGCGCCATCAGGTCGGCCTCCACGCGCACCGGGTCGTCGTGCGCGGAGAGGCCCAGCCGGCGCGCGAGCCGCCCCACGTGCGTGTCCACCACGACGCCCGCCTGGATGCCGAAGCAGTTGCCCAGGACGACGTTCGCCGTCTTGCGCGCGACGCCGCGCAGGGCCAAGAGCGCGTCCATCTCCCGCGGCACCTCGCCGCCGTGGCGCTCGACCAGGGCCGCCATGGACTCGTGCAGCGCGCGCGCCTTGGTGCGCCAGAGGCCGATGGTCCGGATGAACGGGGCGATCTCCTCGGGCGATGCCCCGGCAAACGACTGCGGGGACGGGAAGCGCCGGAAGAGGGCGGGCGTGGCGGCGTTGACGCTCTCGTCGGTGGCCTGAGCGCTCAGGATGGTGGCGGCCAGCAGCTCGTGCGGCGCGGACCAGTCGAGCCGGCAGCGCGCACCCGGATAGGTGCGGTCCAGCGCGGCGAGGAGCCGGGCGGCGCGGCGCAGCTGCATCGGGCCCTTGCGGGGAAGCGCGAAGGCGAGCGCCGGCGGCTCGGCCCGCGTGGCGGGGCGGGGCGGCATGGCCCGCGAGTCTAGGCCTGCGCACCGGGCGCGCGTTACCCTTGCGCGCATGGACCGCGCGCGGCACCACCTGGGCGTGACGATCGCGCCGCTCGGCGAGCCGCACGCGGCGATCGACTGGGTGTCGAAGGCCGGGATCCGGGGCGTGCAGTGGAGCGCCACCGAGCCCGGCATGCGGCCGCGGGACCTGGGGCCGAGCGCGCGCCGCGACGTCCGGGCGCTCCTCGTCCGTCGCGAGGTCGCGTGCTCCGGCGTCGACGCGCTGGTACCGGAGTCGCACCTGGTGGATCCGCGTCACGCGCAGCGGGCGATCGACGCCGTGGTGGCCGCGTGCGGGCTGGCGGCGGACCTCGGGCACGCGCCGGTCACGGTGCGCATTCCCGCCGCGGACCCGGCGACCCGCGCGGCCCGGCAGGAGGCGCTCGCCATCATCGTGGCGGCGGCCGAGCGCCTCGGCGTGCGCATCGCGGACCTGGGCGGCGCAGCGGACGCGAGCTGGCCTCCCGTCGGCATCGCGGTCGATCCTGCCGCCGTGCTCGCTGGCGGCGGAGACCCGGCGGCGGTGGTCGCCGCCGCGGGATCGCGGTGCGAGGCGGTGCGGGTGGTCGACCTGCTCCGGGACGGCACGCGGGGACCGCTGGGCGTGCCGGGTGCCGGGCGGCTGGACGCGCTCGCGTTCCGGATCGCGGCGGAAGCGGCGGGGTTCGGGGGCATGCCGGTGATCGATTGCCGAGGCTGGCGCGACCCGGCGGCCGGCGCCCTGTCGACGGCCGCGGCCTGGTCCTCGCTCGCGGGGCCGGGCTGACGCGCGGCCACTACACTGCCTGCATGGTCCGACGCGGCGCTCCGGCGCTCTACGAACTCATGCGCAGGCCCCAGGGCGGACAGGCGGTCCCGAAGGCGGCGGCTCCTGCCGCGCCACGGGTCGGCCCGCGCGCCGGGAGCGGTCCCTCCATCCCGGATTCCTTCGAGATCTCGCTCGGCCGAGCGATCCTGATCGGGATCGGCGTGGTGGTCGCGATCTCGATCGCCTACGGCATCGGCCTCTCGCGCGGCCGCGCCCGGCCGTCGTCGGACGCTGCCGCGAGCGGGCAGGTCGTCTCCTCCCCGAGCGAGGCACCGCCGGCCACGTCCTCGCCCGCGGTGCCGCCCCTGCGCGCCGAGGCCGGTCGGGCAAGCGGGGCGGGTGCCGCCCTCCCTTCCGCTTCTGATAACACCGCGGACCCGCGCATCAAGGGGCGCTGGTACTTCGTGGTGGCGCATCCGTCCACCCAGCGCGCGAACGAAATGGTGGAGTTCTGCCGCAGGAACGGGCTTGAAGCATTCCGGGTCCCAGACGATAATGCGCTGCTCCGCAAGATCATCGTCTTGCCGGGGTACAGGGATCCCTCGGAGAAATCGTCTCCGGAGATCAAGTCCCTGCAGTCGCGCATCCGAGAGGTCGGCGAGAAGTGGAAGAGCGCCGCCAAGGGCAACCAGGACTTCTCCGGTGCCTATGCCGAGAAGTTCCGCTGACCTGAACCCCACGACCGAACGAAAGAGACACCGATGAGCCTCCACCGCAGCCTCAAGACCAAGTCCGGCGCCCTCAACCAGCACCGCAACGTGCTGACCCGCGCCGAGCGCATCGCGAAGCTGACCGAGGAGGAGCGCTTCAACGGCGACAAGAACCCGGCGCTCGGCATCGTCAAGGTGCGCAGCATCAAGGTGGCCGCCGGCAAGAAGCCGAAGAAGGCCGAGGAGGCCGCCGCGGGCGGCGCCGCCCCGGCCGCCGGCGGCAAGGCTGCGCCGGCTGGCAAGGCCGCGCCGGCCGCGAAGGCCGCCGCTCCCAAGAAGTGAGCCCACGCGCCATGCAGACAACGACAGGCGGCCCCACCGGCCGCCTTTCTCTTTCCCGGCTGATCTCCGAGCGCGCGCGCGCGGTCGACGCCTCGGGCATCCGCCGCGTCTTCGACCTCGCGGCGAGGATGAGGGATCCGATCAACCTCTCGATCGGGCAGCCCGACTTCCCTGTCCCGCAGGTGATGAAGGACGCCGCGAAGGCCGCGATCGACGCCGACCACAACGGCTACACGGTTACGCAGGGGATCCCCGACCTCCTGCACGCGATCTGGGCGCACCTGCGCACGAACGTCGGCTGGCACGGCCCGACCGACGAGCTCGGCGCGGCCGTGACGAGCGGTACGAGCGGCGGCATCATCCTCGCGGCGATGGCGCTCCTCGACGCGGGCGACGAGATCGTCATCCCCGACCCGTACTTCGTCATGTACGCCCAGCTCGGGAAGCTCACCGGCGGCACGGTGGTGAAGTGCGACACCTACCCCGACTTCCGCATGACGGCGGAGCGCATCGAGCGCTGCATCACGCCGCGCACGAAGGCGGTCCTCCTCTGCAGCCCGAGCAACCCGTGCGGCACCGTGCTCTCCGGCGCCGAGCTTCGCGACATCGTGGACCTCTGCCGCCGCAAGGGCGTGCTCCTCGTCAGCGACGAGATCTACGACGAGTTCTGCTTCTCCGACGCGCGCGAGGACGGTCGCTGCCCGAGCCCGGCGCGCTTCAGCGACGAGTGCCTCCTGATCCGCGGCTTCGGGAAGACCTACGGCTGCACCGGCTGGCGGCTCGGCTACGTCGCGGGCCCGAAGGACCTGGTGCAGGAGATCGCCAAGTTCCAGCAGTACACCTACGTCTGCGCGCCGAGCATGGCCCAGTGGGGCGTGGTGCCGAGCTTCGGCGTCGACCTCTCGCCGATCGTCGCCGACTACGAGCGCCGCAGGCAGATGGTGGTGGATGCCTTCGAGGGCGTCACGACGCTTGCGCGCCCGGCGGGCGCCTTCTACGCGTTCGTCGAGGTGCCGAGGCGGCTCGGGCTCACCGGACAGCAGTTCGTCGAGCGGGCGATCGAGCGGCGCGTGCTGGTCATCCCGGGCGGCGTGTTCTCTTCGCGGGACACCCACTTCCGGCTGAGCTTCGCGACGCGCCCGGACAAGCTCGCCGAGGGGCTTGCCATCCTGCGCTCGATGATGGCGGAATGAGGCCCGGACGAACGCAAGCGCGGGCCCCGGACCGCGTCCGGGACCCGCGCCTTGCCTGATCGGGCGTTCGCCGGCGCGGCCGGCGGCGGCCTCACTTCTTCTTGCTGTCCGCGGAGGCGTCCTGCGAGCTGCCCATCGCCTCCTTCATGGCCTCGGTGGAGCTCTTCATGCTGCCGGCGGGAGCGGTCTGCGTGTTGCGCTCGACGGGCTTGGTCGGCGGGGTTCCGCCGCCGCAGGCGGCGAGGGCGAGGAGCGAGGCGGTTGCGATCAGGGTGACGGCGGTCTTCATGACGGTCAGGCCTTTCTGGCGGTCCGGGTGCATCGGGTGACGCCCGTGCGTGCGCCGTCGCCGCCGATCGGCGAAGGACGCAGTCCTAGTCTCGCAGATCCATTCGCTGCCCGTCAAGGGGATGTTCCCGCGGCGAGCGGCCAGCCCCCGCCCGATCCGCCCGGCGCAAGCCAGCGCCACTGGGTGTGGTAGGTGTCGTCGTTGTCCGCGATCCCGACCTGGATGGCGTCGGGCGGCCCGCCCGCCGGCAGGTCGACCGTGGCCTGCAGGCGCCATCCGCGGGATTCCAGGCGGGAGGCCTCCCACCGCACCCCGTCGGCCGACGCGGGCGCTCCCGGCGTGAACGGCTCGATCGATCGGTCCAGGACCGGCGCGCCGCCCCGGCCGAGCACGATCCGGACGGCATCCGCGTGCGGGTTCGCGCGACGGCGGTCGTCGGGCTCGATCCACTCGGGCGCGGCGGCGCACGCATCGTCGGGCACGGTCACGTCGATCGTCAGGGCCCCGCCGCCGGGAGCGGCGATCACGCGGATCCGCGGGTTCTCCTCGCGGGTGTCGTAGGGGGAGTAGTCCCACGCGAGCGCCGCGTAGGGCGGGGCGCTCGCCGCGTCCGCGCCGGTGCGGACCGTGCGCGCCACGGGCAGGCGCGTCGGCAGCCACACGGGCACCGTGCGGCCCTTGGTGTCGACGAACGTCGCGTACACGTCGAGCTGCGGCACGAGGACGCCGTCGGGGCGCTGCGGCAGGAGCGTCACCGGGACCTCGACCGTGCGCGCGGCGCCGGGAGGAACCTCCGCCCGCAGGGCGCCCGGCGCGGTGGCCACCACGGCGCGCGCATTGGTCGACATGGTGTGCGCGTTGTCGATGTCGGCGGGCGCGTGGCTGGTCCAGCCGTTCGCGCCGCCCGCGGCGCCGGCCGTGCCGCGTCCGGCGCGCCCGGCCGTCCACCAGACCGGCGTCCCTCCCGGCGTCCCGAGCACCCCGGGCGGCTCGAGCGTGAACCTCACCGGCACGTCGACCGGGTTGCGCAGCTCCAGCCGGACGGTGGCCGGCGCCGGCGCGGGGAGGGCGCCGGGATCGGGAAGCGTGCCGGCGGACCGGACGGCGGACGGCTCGCGCAGCCTCCACACGCGGTCCTGGTCGGCGCGGACGACGAAGTCCTCCGGCAGCACCATGCCCACCGGCTGGTGCCACACGCGCAGCGCGCCGTCGGCCGAGCAGTCGACGAAGGTCAGGTGCTGCAGCTGCCCGGCGAGCGGATGCTGGTCGATCATGCCGCCGCACGTGCCGACGATGTGGTACTGCACGCCGCCCGCGTCCGGGTCGCGCTGCAGCGCGTGGAAGTGCCCGGCGATGACGGCGTCCGCGCCGGCGCGCTCGAGGAGCGGCTGGACGCGCTCCTGCCAGCGCACCGAGGCCGATCGCCAGAGCGGGCGGTGCATCAGGAGGAAGATCGGCCTGCCGCGCGCCTTCGCCGCGTCGAGCGCGCCCGCGAGCCACGCCAGCTGCGCGTCGCCGAGGACGATCCTCCCGTCGCCGAGCCCCTCGTCGCTGAACAGGACGATCGCCGTCGCGAGGTCCAGTTCCACCGAGTACCAGAGCGGCCCGAAGCGCTCGCGGTAGCGCTCCGCGAACGTGCGGTCGCCCGCCGCTCGCGAGCCGGAGATGACGTCGTGGTTGCCGGGCGTCGGGTAGAACGCGGGAACGAGCGCCCCCACGCGGGAGAGGTAGTCGTGGACCTCGCGCTCCCAGCGCTCCGGGCTCCGCGTGTAGCCCTGCACCATGTCGCCGACCGTGAACACGGCGTCCGGGCGCACGATGTTCAGGTCCTCGACCGCCGCCTCGAGGTAGGGCAGGCCCCAGTCGCGGCCGGTGGTGCGGTCGGGCAGGATGGCGATCCGCTGCACGCGCGGTCGCGCCGGGTCGCGTACCGACTGCCCGTCGAGGGCGCGCCCGGCCCCGTCGCGCGCGAAGGCGGGCTGCCGCGGGGCGGCGTCCGTCGGCTGGTTCCGCGGGTGCGATCCCGCCGGCTCCCGGTGTGCGCATGCGGCGAGCAGGGCGGCGGTCGCGGTCGCGGCGAGAGCGGCGGGCATCCTCATCCCCGCATTGAACAGGAAGCGAGTGAGGCGCGCGTTCAGCCGGCGCCCGCGCCCCCGATCGTGCGGGTGCCCGGGAACGGGATCGCCGGACCGCGGACCACGGCCAGGCACGCATCGGCCAGCTGCTCCGCGCATCTCGCGGAGGAGAACCGCGCCGCGGTGCGGGCGGCCGCCTCCGTCCCGACGTCCGGCGCGCCGGCCGGGCGCAGGAGCGCCGACGCGAGCAGCCTGGCCCATTCGCGCTCGTCGCGTTCGGCCGCGACCAGCGCGGTCACGCCGTCGATCAGGTGGTCGGCGAAGGGATCCTCCAGTGCCACGACGGTCCGCCCCCGGGCCATCGCCTCGAGCACGATCGCACGCGTCCCGTGCGCCGGCTCCGGCAGCGCGAAGGTCCCGCAGGCGAGCGCGAGCGGGCGGATCGACTCCAGGCCGGACACGCCGTTGAGGACGCGCTGCACGCCCAGCTCGCGCGCGAT
>JBILFU010000189.1:0-4396 GCA_044351405.1 Phycisphaerales bacterium | reverse complement strand
CCGCAATCCCCGCCGCACCCGCGGCGTTCCACCGGAGGACAGGAGCATGAACGACGACCGCCACCAGCAGTTCGACGGCGAGGGCCACGAGGACCCCGCGCTCCGCGCGATCGAGGAGCGGCTCGGCGAGTCCGCGGCGCGCTACGCGTCCGAGCGCCCGGGGCTCGCCGACCGCGTCTTCGCCGCGAGCGCGCCGCGCCTTGCGGCGCCCGCGCCGATCGCGTTCCCCTCCGCGCGCAGTTGGGGACTGGCCGCCGCCGCGGCGGTCGCGCTGGCGGCGTCCGTCGCCGTGCTCGTCGTGGGCCGCGCGCCGATGCGCGGCGCGGCGGGCATCACCACGGTGCGCTCGATCGACATCGCCCCGATGGGCGGCTCCGAGGCGCTCCTCGTCGCGCTCATCGACGACGACACCGCGCTCCACGCCGCCGATGGCGCCGGGCTCGACGCGGGCGCGGTGCCGCTGACGGGCGGCGCCTCCGCCGACGACGTCACCATCGAACTCGAGGAACTCCTGGCCGCCGGAGGCCGCCGGTGAGCGGGCGAGCCCTGCCCGCGGCGCTGGCCGCGATCCTCTGCGTCCTGCCCGCCGCGGCCGACGAGGCGCCCGCGCCGGTCGCACCGCCGCCTGCCGCGCCGGACGCCCCCCCGGCCGCCGACGCGCCCGCGCGCACCGAGGGCCCGGCTCCCCGTCCCGCGGCCGACGGTCCGCGCCGCCCCGATGCCGCCCGCCGCGGCGAGGGGCCGCGGATGCGCCCCGATGGCCCGATGTCGCCGGAGATGGTCGAGCGCGTGCTGGCCGTGGCCCGCGACGTCTCGCCCGAGCTCGCCGAGCGCCTGGAGCGCGCGCGCGACGCCTCGCCCGAGGAGATGAGCAAGGCGATGCGGCAGGGCGCGCGGCGCCTGGTGGCGCTTGCCATCGTGAAGGAGCGCAACCCCGACCTCTACGCCATCCGCGTCGAGGACGTGCGCCTGCAGCTCGAGCTCCAGAGGCTCGGCGAGGAGTTCCGCGCGGCCGAGGCGGCCGGCGACGCCGCCAAGGCCGCGGCGCTCGCCGAGCGGATCGCCGCCAAGGCCCGCGCGCAGGTTGACGTCGACCTCAAGGCCCGCGCGCAGGAGCTGGTCGCGCTCGACGAGCAGATGCGTTCCCTGCGCGACGAGCTCGCCGACGAGCAGCGTCGCACCGAGGAGCGCGTCGCCGAGCGCGTCGAGGCCGCGAAGGCCGGCCGGCCGCTCCAGGAACGCGTCCGTCCGTAGACTGCCGCGCGTGGACTCCCCGCAGCGACGGTGGTCTCGCGCCGGCTGGTGGACGCTTGCCGTCGTCGCGGCCGCGTGCCTGCTCTCCGCGCCGTGGAGCTTCGGTCGCGTAAGGATCGGCTCCGTGGACGAGCCGCGCTACGCGGCGTCGAACCTCCGCCTGAACCACCTGCCGCCCGCATGGCGTCCGCTGCGCGATGCGGACGCGGCGCGCGTCGGCGCCGAGCGCGCCGCGGGCGAGTATGTCCCGGGCCGCGCGCTCGGGACGGACGCCCTCGGCCGGGACGTGCTGGCGCGCGTCCTGGCGGGCGGGGTGCTCAGCCTGGCGATCGGCGTCCTCTCGGCCGCGGTCGCGGTGGCCATCGGCACCGCGTGGGGCGCCGCCGCCGGCTTCGCGGGAGGCCGCGTCGACGCGCTCCTGATGCGGACCGTGGACCTGCTCTACGGGCTTCCCTCGATCCTGCTGGTGGTGCTGCTCGCGATCGCCGTGGAGGGCGCCGTCGGCCGCGCGGGCCTTCAGCTCACGGGCGGCCTCGGGCAGGCGGTCGGCGTCGTCGTCCTGCTCGCGGCGATCGGCGGGACCAGCTGGCAGACCGTCTCGCGCGTCGTGCGCG
This sequence comes from Phycisphaerales bacterium, assembly GCA_044351405.1. Taxonomy (GTDB): domain Bacteria; phylum Planctomycetota; class Phycisphaerae; order Phycisphaerales; family SM1A02; genus UBA966. Next base: position 2,528 of record JBILFU010000189.1, on the reverse strand, counting down.
GAGAGGTGCTCGCCATCCGCGCGCAGCCGTACATGGAGGCCGCGCGGGCCGTGGGCGTGCCGCCCGCGCGGCAGTTCGTGCGCCACGTGCTCCCCAACCTGTGGGCGACGATCGCGGTGTACGCCACGCTCGCCGTGCCCGCGGCGATCCTCAGCGAGAGCTTCCTGAGCTTCCTGGGGATCGGCGTGCGCGAGCCGCTGCCGAGCTGGGGCAACCTGGCGAGCGCGGGGCTGCAGGAGGTGAATCCGGTGGAGAGCAGGTGGTGGCTCCTCGCCGCCCCGTGCGCGATGATCGCGGTCACGCTCGTCGCGCTGAACTTCGTCTGCGACTCGCTGCAGGCGCGCTCGGACCCGACCGCCGGCCGCGCCCGTTGGTGAGCGCGTTCGATCGGCTACGCTGCGCGGCCCGAGGCTCACCATGCAGAACCGATTCGGCCCGAAGGACTTCCTCTTCCTCGTCATCCTGCTCGCCACGCTCGGGAGCGTCTGGCTCTCCATGGTGCAGAAGACCAGGATGGAGCTCAACCAGGCCGATCTCCGGGCGAAGCTCGCCGAGATCGAGCAGCAGGTGTCGCAGCTGGCGCGGCGGATCGAGTCGGGCGCGGCGATGGCGGTCCCGCGTCCCGCGGCGGGCGTGCCCGCGGCCTCGTCCGCGGCCGGCGACGACTCCTGGGCTCGCCCCGGCGTGAAGGTCGAGCGCTGGGCGCCGCCGCACCCGGAGACCGATCCAGGCTCCGTCCCCGGCTTCGCCCTCGGCGGCGAGTTCACCGAGCTCTTCGAGGCGCAGCCCGCGAAGCTCGTCCCCTTCATCAGCAGCGACGTCTACTACATCCGGGTCGTCGACCGCGTCTGCGAGAGCCTCGGCCGCTTCAACCCGAAGACGCTCAGGCTCGAGGGGCAGCTCGCGGACGGATGGCAGATCGATCCGGACGGCCTCTGGATCCGCGCGCACATCAATCCCGCCGCCTGCTTCAGCGACGGCGCGCCGGTGACCGCCGAGGACGTGCGCTGGACGTTCATGGACTTCATCGCGAACCCGCTCATCGAGGCGGAGCGGTTCCGGAGCACGCAGGACAACCTCGCCGGCGTGAAGGCGATCGACGAGCGCACCGTGGAGTTCGCCTTCAAGGAGCCGCTCTTCACGAACATCCTGGTGGCGCTCGGGAACCCGGTGCTGCCGAAGCACTACTACGCGCGGTTCGAGCCCGCGCAGTTGAACCAGGCGACGGGCCTCCTGATGGGGAGCGGGCAGTTCCGCATCGAGCGCCTGCCGTCGGGGCCGGACGACCTCGACACCCAGTGGACGCCGGGACAGGACATCGTGCTCGTGCGCAACGAGCGGCACTGGGCCGCGAAGCCGCCGCTCGAGCGCATGCGATTCCGCACCGTGAAGGACGACCTGGCGCGGCTGGTCGCCTACCGCAACGGCGAGGGCTCGATGACGCTCCCCACCTCGCCGCAGTTCAACAAGGTGATGCGCGAGGAGCCCGACTTCGAGAGGACGAGCTACGCGCTGAAGTGGACCAACATGCGCTGCGGCTACAGCTTCATCGCCTGGCAGTGCGGCCCGCGCAACGGCAAGCTGCGCCCGTTCCACGACAAGCGCGTCCGCCGCGCGATGACGCACCTCCTCGACCGCGAGCGCATGATCCGCGACATCTGGGACGGGATCGGCATCGTCGCCAAGGGGCCCGTGAACCCCGAGAGCCCCGGCAGCGACCCGGCGGTCCAGCCGCTCGCGTTCGACCCGGAGCGGGCGAAGTCGCTGCTCGCCGAGGCCGGCTGGCAGGACCGCGACGGCGACGGCGTGCTCGAGGACCCGAGCGGCGAGAAGTTCGAGTTCGAATACACCTACGCCACGGGCGGCGAGATCTCCGAGCGCCTCGCGCGCTTCGTGAAGGACAGCTACGCGAAGGCCGGCATCGTGGTCACCACGCGCCCCCTCGACTGGAGCCGCTACCAGGAGATCCTGAAGCTCCGCGACTTCGACGCGATCACCATGGGCTGGGGCGCGAACGCCCCGGAGAGCGATCCGCGCCAGATCTGGCACTCCGAGAGCATCAAGGAGGGCGGCGACAACTTCACGCAGTGGTCCAACAAGGACTGCGACGCCCTGATCGAGAAGGGCCGCCGCACCATGGACGAGGCCGAGCGCATGCAGGTCTGGCGGCAGTTCGAGGCGGTGATCGCCGAGGACCAGCCCTACACCTTCGTGCGCGTCGCGCCGTGGCTGCGCTTCGTGAAGCGCGACTTCGGCAACGTGAACACGTACAAGACGGGCCTGCAGCCGGAGGAGTTCTTCTTCACGGCGCAGCGTTCGCCCGGAACCTGACCCCGACGCCCGCGCACAGGCGCCGATGCTCTCCTACCTCCTCCGACGCCTCGCCTTCATGGTCCCGACGGTCCTCGGGATCACGCTGATGGTGTTCATGCTGCTGGCGCTCGCGCCGGGCGGCATCGGCGCGGGGCTCGCGGTCTCGGGCGGGCAGATGAGCGACACCAGCAAGGTCGCGCAGATGCAGGCCTACC
>JBILFU010000188.1:0-4416 GCA_044351405.1 Phycisphaerales bacterium | reverse complement strand
CGTTCGCTCGCCCGGACGGCACGATGATCCAGCCGAGGCTGGTGCTCCCCCGCGGCACGGCCGGCGACGTGCCGGGCGCGCCGTCGAAGCAGGTGATCGCGCCGGCGGTGCTGGCCGAGGCCAAGGACGCGATGAAGGGCGTCGTCGAGGAGGGCACCGCGCGCAAGGCGCGCAGCGAGCACTACCGGATGTACGGCAAGACCGGCACCGCGGAGCTCGCCGTCCCCGGCCAGAAGGGCTACGACCGCGACCGCTACACGGCGAGCTTCATCGCCGCGGCGCCCTTCGACCGTCCGCGGATCGCGGTGCTCTGCATCATCGACGACCCGGACAAGCGCAAGGGCCACTTCGGCGGCTCGATCGCCGGCCCCGTGGTCCGCGACGTGGTCGACGAGACCCTCCAGTACCTCGGCGTCCCCTACGACCAGGACCGCCAGGTCGCCCGCAAGTGACCCCGGAAAATCACCCCGGGTTATTTTCTCGGCTGCCGCCGGTGCTCCGCCACAGGTCGATCCATTCCGCGGGCGCCAGCGTCTCCGGCCGGCGCACGGGGTCGAACCCCGCCGCGGCAACCGCGTCGCGCCCCAGGATCGCGCCGAGCTGCTTGCGGCGCTGCCCGAACACGCGCTGCACGAAGGCGCCGAACTCCCCCCACGGCTCCGGGACGCCTCCGCCCGCGCGCGGCCGGATCGCGACCATCGCGCTCGTCACCTTCGGCGCGGGCCAGAAGCAGCCGGGCGAGAGCACGGCGACCAGCTCCACCTGCGCGCGGAGCGCCATCGTCACGCTGATCGGGCCGTACGCATCGTCGCCCGCGCCCGCGAGCAGGCGGTCGGCCACCTCGCGCTGGATGGTCGCGAACTGCCCGCGGCACTCCGGGTGGCGCTCGAGGAGCGTCGCCATGAGCGGCGTCGCCGCCTGGTAGGGGAGGTTGGCGACCAGCGTGAACGGGCGCCCGCCGAGCGCCGCGAACGCCTCCGAGCCGAGCGCGTGCTTGCCGTCCAGGCAGTCCGCCAGCAGCACCGTCACGCGGCCCGCGCCGGCGCCCAGCCGGTGCGCGTTCCGCGTGCGCACGATCTCCGCCATGTCGCGGTCGATCTCGCAGGCCACCACCTCGCACCCGGCGTCGAGGAGCGTCTCGGTCAGCGTCCCCGTGCCGGGGCCCACCTCGAGCACCAGGTCGCCCGCCGCCGCGCCGGACGCGGCCACCAGCCTGCGCAGCTGGTTGTGGTCGTGCAGGAAGTTCTGCCCGAAGCGGTGCTTCGGCCGGATGCCGCGGGCGGCCAGCTCCTCGCGGATCTCGCCGAGCGTCTGCGGCATCAGCGCGCGGTCGCCTCGGCGCGCGTCTCGCGCAGCACGGTCACCTTGATCTCGCCGGGGAAGGTCATCTCCTTCTCGACCTGCTTGGCGATCTCCTGCGCGATCATGAAGGCATACGCGTCGTCCGCCTGCTTGGCGTCGACCACCACGCGCACCTCGCGGCCCGCCTGGATCGCGTACGCCTCCTGCACGAACCGGTGCTGGCGCGCGATGCCCTCGAGCTGCTGCAGGCGCTTGACGTACATCTCCATGCTCTCGCGCCGCGCGCCCGGCCGCGCGCCGCTGATCGCGTCCGCCGCCATCACGATCGGCGTGTACGGCGTCGTGCTCGGGATGTCGCCGTGGTGGCCGCCGACCGCGTTCAGCACGGCCTCGCTCTTCTCGCCGTGGCGGCGCAGGAACTCCACGCCGATCGCGGGGTGTCCGCCCTCCATCTCGTGGTCCATCGCCTTGCCGATGTCGTGCAGGAACCCGCAGCGGCGCGCCAGCGTGCCGTCGAGCCCGAGCTCGTCCGCGATCATCTGGCAGAGGAAGGCCACCTCCACGGAGTGGCGGAGCACGTTCTGGCCGTAGCTCGTGCGGAAGGAGAGCTTGCCCATCGCCTCGACCACCTTCGGGTGCAGGCCGCGCAGGTTCGTCTCCAGGATCGCCGCCTGGCCGTCCTTCTGGATGCGCTCGTTGATGTCGCGCGTGACCTGGCCGACGAGCTCCTCGATGCGCGTCGGGTGGATCCGGCCGTCGGCGACCAGCCGCTGCAGCGTCTCCGCGGCGATCGCCTGGCGCACCTTGTCGAAGCAGCTCACCGCGATCACGCCCGGGGTGTCGTCGACCAGGATGTCCGCGCCGGTCGCGCGCTCGATGGTGCGGATGTTGCGGCCCTCGCGGCCGATGATGCGGCCCTTCACGTCCTCGTTGGCGATCTTGATGGTGCGCACCGTGGTCTCGGCCGCGTTCTCCGACGCGTAGCGCTGGATCGCGAGCAGGGTGATCTGCCGCGCCTTCTCGCGCGCGTCGCGCTCGGCGTCCTCGACCATTTTCTGCGAGAGGACCGCGGCGTCGTGCTCGCTCTGCCGGCGCACCTCCTCCATGTAGAGGGTGCGCGCCTCCTCCATGGACATTCCCGCCGCCTTCTCGAGCCGCTCGCGAAGCAGTGCGCGGTCAGCCTCCATCGCTGCCTGCGCGGCGGTCGCGCGCTCCTCGAGCTCCGCCAGGCGCTGCTCGCGCGCGTCCAGCCGCTGCTCGCGCTGCCCGAGCTGCTCGAGCTTGCGGTCGAGCGTCTCCTCGCGCTTCTCCAGGCGCTGCTGCGCGGCCTTCGCGTCGGCGAGCGCCGCCTGCACCTCGCGGTCGAGCGCCTGGCGGCGCTCCGCCGCGGCCTTCTCGGCCTGCAGTTCCACCGTCTTCGCCCGCGCCTCGGCCTGCGCCTTGGCGGCCGCGACCACGCGCTCCGCCTCCTCCGCCGCCCTCGCCAGCGACCGGGTCGAGAACCGCTTGACCAGCCCCCACATGACGCCCGCGCCGAAGAGCGGGGCGAACAGCACGATCATCACGAACAGCCAGACTGGCAACTCCATCGCGAACCTCCTCGGCGAACGGCGAGGGGCGGACGAGGGACCGTCCCGATGCGCGGCGGGCGCCGCGCGGGACCATGCAGTCGACGGTGGATCAGGACCCGGCCGGCGCCCGTACGGCGCGCGGCCCGTTCAGCGGCCGTTCAGGATCGATGTCGTCGGCGACGGCTTTCCATGGTGCGGCGGGGCTGCGCGGGTGTCGGACGGGTCAGGAGTCACGGTCGGATCTATCAGCCGGGGCCGCAGGCGCCCGGGGCTGCCTTCGAGCGGTCGCGTGGGGCGGTCCACTCGTCGGATGGTCGGTCGGGAGGGCCGTGGTCGGCCGCACCGCACCGGATGAATCCCGCCGCACGGGGCGGACGGGCTGGTTGAGTCCTCATGGTCTCCGATGGCGGGCCCCGGGTCAATCCGCGGGAAGGGTCTTTGCCGGAAGCTTCGTCCGGGAATCAGGCCGTTCCGGCCAGCTTGCGTACCGTGAACATGAAGGTCCGCTTGAGCGCCCCGTGCATGGCCCACACCGCGCCTGCCCCGAGCCCCGCGGCGACCAGGCTGCCGATCCCCATTGCCCACCGGTGCACCCCGACGCCTTCCTGCAGGGTTCGGGCCGCAACGGCCTCCGGGGTGATGGTCGCAAGCAGCAGGTTCACCGGCGTGAGCGCGTTCATGAAGGAGCCGATCCCCGGGATGCTCCCGCCGCCGGCCACCCCGCACAGCCCGAGCGCCAGCCCGATGGTGCCCGTCGCCGCGACCGCGCCCACGGCGCTTCCGATGGTGCCCTTGCTGCGCACCGACCACTGCAGGCCCACCATCACCGCGACCGACGTGAACGCGAGCATCACCAGCGGGTACTCCAGCGCCCCCTCCGGGAGCATGGCGGGAAGCTCCACCGATGCAGTCCCCACCGCGGCCTTCACCGTGACGCCCGACGGCGCGCCCATCCCGCCCGCCAGCACGTAGCAGGCCGCGGCCGCAAGCGTCACCGTGGGCACGGCCAGCATCGGCCCCAGGAACTGGATCAGCCCCTGCAGCTTGCCCGCCAGGTACGGCCCCGGCTGGATGGGCGTCGTCAGCACGATGTCGAGCGAACCGTCCTCGCGCTCGCGGCTCACCGCCGTTGCGCTCATGTTGATGGCCGTCAGCAGGATCACCGCCGTCTCCGCGGTGGTCAGGGAGAGGAGCGCGGACCGGAAGACGTCCGTGCCGATCGCGCCGGCGCGGTGCAGCACGGGGATCGCGACCCCCGCGAGCACGCCGCCGGCGACGAATCCCCAGCGGCCGGCGATCGCCAGCCCGCTCGTGCCGCGCAGCGACCGCTCCCGCCACGCGATCGGGTTGGTGCCCACGCGCATCGCGGCCCGCCCCTCGCCCTCGCCGGAGGCGCGCGCCGAGCGCCGCCACCACGGCGTGCGCACCGCGCGGCTCCCCAGGGACCGCACGCTCCACGCGCCCGCCGCAAGCAGCGCCATCGCGCCCGCCGACGTGACCAGGCAGTAGCTGCGCACCGGATGGCCCATCCACTGCGAGCGCA
>JBILFU010000187.1:0-4448 GCA_044351405.1 Phycisphaerales bacterium | reverse complement strand
CGGCGGGATGGCCGCCCGCTGGATGGGCGTCGCCTCCTCGTAGCCGAGCGACGCGAGTTCCGTCACGAGCTCCTGCCGGAGCCCCAGGTCGTCGAACGCTTCGCTCATCGTGGGACGGTACGCGAAGCGGCGCGCGACCGCTATCGTTGCCAGATCGCAGCCTCGGCCCGCCCCGCCCGCATGCCTCCGATCGAGCGCAATCCCGACCCGCAGCCACCGCACCTCGGGACCCGTACCGAGCGCCCGGGCGCGGCGTCCGCCGGGCGCCGGATGCAGGCCATCGCCGCCGTACTCCTTGCGATCCCCCTGGTCGGTGCCGCCGCCAACCACGCCTTCAAGTGGGTGAAGCCGCCGATGAGCGACGGCTCGCGCGGCGCCCAGATGTGGGAGCTGATCCGCGACGGCGGGCTGATGGACTGGCTCGCCGCGGGGCACCTGCTGCTCGGCATCCTGCTGCTGGTGCCGCGCACGCGCTTCGCGGCCGGCTTGATGCAGCTGCCGGTCACCGTCGGCATCGTCGCATTCAATGCGTCCATGTACCCGCGCGGAGTGCCGCTGGCGATCGCGATGCTCGTCGTCAACCTCGGCGTGGTCCTGAACGCACGCGACCTTCGCAGGCTGCTCGCGCCGCCTGCGCGCTGAGCGCGCGCCGCGCCGCCGTCACTGGCGCGAGAGCACGCAGATCGCGCCGCTCATCGCGAGCATCAGCGTCGCGGGCACGTACTTGGTCACGGCGTCCCCGACCTTCAGGTGCATGGCCACCGCGCCCACCATGAGCACGGCCACCACCGCCGCCGCGGGGAACACTACCGGCGGGTACCAGACGCCCGCCAGGAGCAGCACGCCGCAGACGATCTTGAGGCCGCCGACCACGTAGAAGGCGGGCGCAGGCAGCCCGTAGGTGGCGAACTCCTCCTTCAGGTTCTTCGCGCTCCCGCCGCGGTAGGCGGTGGCGCTGCCGCGGCGCAGGAGCCACACGTTCAGGAGCCCGAGGCCGACGACGACTTGCAGGATGGAGGAGATGATGTTCGTCATTGGGTCGCAAGATATCCGGGGACCGATCGGCCCGGCGGCCCTAGAGTTGAGGTCTCCCCATGCAGGCCGCCCTCGACATCGCGCGCGTCACCTCGGCCCTTGCGTTCCTCTCCTACGGGATCGCCTGCGTGGCCACCTCGCGGATGGACGCCGAGTTCGAGCGCTACGGGCTCGCGAGGCACCGCCGCCTGATCGGGGCACTCGAGTGCCTGGGCGCCCTGGGGCTCCTCGTGGGCCAGTTCAGCCGGCCCGTCCTCGTCCTGGCGGCGGCCGGACTGACGCTCACCATGCTGGCGGCGATCGCCACCCGCATCCGCATCCGGGACTCGCTGGCGCGCACACTGCCGGCGATCCTGCTGCTGCTCCTGAACGCGTTCATCCTGGCCGCGGCGCTGCGGGGCGGGTGACGGCGCCGGAGCGGAGGGGTTCGAGCATCGGCGCGCCGGACCCGGGAAGCGGCAGCCGCAGCCCGAGCAGGTGGTGCGGGAGCGTGGACAGCATGTAGAAGGCGATGCTGGCGGTGGCCACCTCGCGCGGGCCGTAGCCGCCGAGCATGGCGCACATCGGCCAGATGCAGAGCGCCGTCAGCCACATGAGCGGCAGGCTCAGCACGTGGATACGTGCCAGCCGCCGCGCAAGGCTCCGCGGCGCAGGAGGCGGCTCGACCACCACGCAGGTGCACGCAAGCCGGCGCGTGTGGCGGAACGCGTGCACCCCGAGGAAGAAGCAGCCGACGGCGAAGAGGGGGTCGGCAAGCGAGGCGAGCGCCGCCACCAGCCCGTGCTCCGCAAGGTCGAGCGCCGCGGAAACGGCCTTCCCCCGGAGCGCTCGCGCCGCGCAGCCGATCACGGCGATCGCGGCACCCGCGGCGACGCCGGCCAGTGCGGCGTCGCGGAGCACCTGCAGGTCGGGCATCCACGCGGATGCGCCCCACGGGGCCGACGCCGCGATCGCCCCGAACGGCGCCCACGCCGCCTCGGCATCGGACGCGAACGCCGTGGCGAGGAGCAGCAGCCCCCGGCCGCACACGAGGCACCACCGGACGACGGGGCCGTCGTCGTCGGCACCCACCGCGGTCGAGTCGGCCATGCCGAAATGGAAGACGGTGAGCGCCAGGAAGAGGAGCGTGGCCACGCCCGGTTGCCACGCCACGAGCAGCGTGCACGCGGCCATCAGGCCCAGGTACCAGGAGAAGCCCGCCAGGCGGTCAATGAAGCCGCTGCGGCCGCCCAGGCGCGCGGCCACGGCCCAGTCCGCCGCGCCGTGCGGCATGCCGAAGGCCACCAGCGCAACGAGGAACGGCCATGGCGCCGCGGCCGCGGTGAACCCGGGCGATGCGAGCCCGAGAAGGACGCCGCACGCGAGCACCGCCCACGGCACCGCTCGCGGGCCCCGGAAAGACAGCCCCCCCGACCCCGCCCGCTGCCGCCGGACACCCTCAGGGGGCGCCGGTGCAGGGGCGGTGGTCGGGGGGGAATTCAAGCGATACGCATCAACGTCAGGCGCGGTGACCGTCGCCGAGGGCCTTCACGCCCTGGTAGCAGACGAGGCCGAAGAACACCTTGTTGATCACGTCCGCGACGTTGTAGCACACCTCGCGCCAGCTCTCCCCGTTCCCTCCGTTGAGGGCCATCAGGAAGCCGACCGGGTAGATCACCCAGCCGATGGTCACGAAGAGCCGCATGGTCTTCAGGCTGGACTGGATGCTCGCGGGCGCCTCGGCCATCGCCTCGGTCACCTTGGTGAAGAGCATGTACACGATGTAGAGCCACGCGCCGCAGCTCACCACGTACCACGTCCACCACTGCTGGCTGCCGGTGGGGCTCTCCTCGGCCACCCATGCCGTCACCAGCATGACGAGCGACCAGAACACCAGGCCCTTGAAGAGCTCGGCGCCCCGCTTGCCCAGGTTCAGGAGCAGCGGGAACTCCATCACGAGGAGCGGAACGGTGATCAGCCAGTCGATGTAGCGGTAGGCGGTCGGGAACTGCTTGATCGAGGCGCCCTCGATGCGCGTGCCGTCCGCGTTGAACAGGCTGGCGACGCCCTCGAGGTAGATGCCGCTCATGCGCCAGTAGTGGAACGCGGCCACCGCACAGATGATGCCCGCCACCGTCAGCGCCGTCTGGTACTGCACGGGCACCGTCTTGCGCTGGAGCCAGAAGTAGATGGCTCCGGCGCCCATGGCCACCGTCGAGAGCCAGAAGAGGTACATGGTGACCCCCTCCATCGTGAGCCCCGCGTTCAGGGCCCGCATGGTGGTCGACATGTCTGCAAGCACGATCGTCATGCTGGTGTCTCCATTCAGGCGTGATGAGCGCCCTACGTCGGGAGCCCACACCGCCGAGTGCGATCCAACTTCTCCCCGTGATACCGAATAAGCGGAATCCATGTCCGCGGATTCAGAAATCCGTGGCGCCGCGCGAGACGGGCGGGCACGCCGACGCCGTTGCGGAACCGCGTCGCGCTCGATGCAAATCCATTGTCTGCAGTCACTTGCGCTGCGGGCGCGGTGCTCGCCGCGGCTGCTTCGCGGCGGCAGCGCACCCGGCAAGGGTCCATGTCAAGGATTGCCGCATCCTGAACGATGCCCGAACCCTCGTGGGGAATAGTGACCGCATGGACTACCGACGCACGAACCCCCTCCCGTATCGCCGCACCACGCCGCTCGTCGCCTGCCTGGCGGTAGGCATCGCCTCGAACCTCCGTGCCGACACGGTCTTCGACGAGGCAGCGCTCGGCGACTTCTCGAACGACGGCCTCGCCCCGACCAGCTTCCTTCTCGGGGCGGGCACCAACGAGCTGGTCGGCACCTTCGGCATATCCCCGGTGCCCGACCAGCACGACCTGGACTACGTGTCGGTCACCGTCCCCGACGGATACCTGCTCAGCCGGCTCGTGCTGGTCGACGCCTTCGCGGGTGGCGCGTTCAGCTTCGTCGGCCTCCAGGCCGGACCCGCGGTGACGGTGCCGCCGGACAACCAGTCGATCAACACGCCGCTCCTCGGGTGGGCCCACTTCGGCTCGGCCTCGATCGGGCAGGATCTCTTCCCCGAGATGGCGGCCTCACCGGGATCCGTCGGCTTCACCGCCCCGCTCGCGGCCGGCACGTACTCGCTCTGGATCATGGAGCTGAACACCTCCGAGGCCTACTCCTACCGGTTCGGCCTGGAGGTCGTCGCGATCCCGGGGCCGGGCGTGCTCGGGGCGGCGGCCGTGTTCGCCGGAGGGTTTCGGCGGCTGGCCAAGGCGCCACGGCGAGTCGTCGCATCCTGAAACCGCTGAGCCACACCTTCGCCAACCACATTCCCGAACCCGGCCCCCGTTGCATCCGCGACGGGGGTCGGGTCGTCTCTGGGCTCGGCGATCCACGATGGCCCTCCGGCGTCTCCGTTCGGCCGCATCAGCAACGC